>NCCY01000381.1 GCA_002279855.1 Rhizobiales bacterium 12-68-15 | reverse complement strand
TTCAATCTCGGCGGCGGCACAATCCAGGTCGTCGGTTCGAACCTCGTCACCTCGGTGAACGCGACGCTCGTATCGTCCACCACGAGCACCCTCGACACCAACGGCTTCAACGCGACCCTGTCCGGTGTCCTGTCCGGAGATGGCGTGCTTGCCAAGACTGGCACGGGGACGCTCACGCTCTCCGGCACGAACACCTTCACCGGCGCAACGCTCGTGTCGGAAGGCACTCTCACCGCCGGCTCGACAGGCGCATTGTCTGCCAGCACCGCCCTCACCGTGGACACCGGCGCGACCTTCAACCTCGACGCAGCCCAGCTCGTCATCGGTTCGCTTGCTGGTGCCGGCACGGTCACGACCGGGACAAACGCCCTCATTGTCGGCGTGAACAATGCGGACACGACATTTTCCGGCACCCTCACCAATACCGGCGTTGCCTGGGGCAGCGACGCCCGCGGCACATTTTCGAAAACCGGCACCGGCACCCTGACCCTGGAAAGCGCCACCATCGCGGGCGGCGAGGCCTATGTGCTGGGCGGCACCATCGCCATCAGCAGCGGCACCACGGCAGTCGATTATTTCTCGGTCGGCACCGCCACGACATCAGGCACGCCGAACACGGGAACGCTGGCGATTTCCGGCGGCACGCTGAATGTGGGGGTCGCGCTGCAGGTCGGCGACTGGGGCGGGAACGGTACGGTCAACCAGACCGGCGGCACCCTGAACATTGCCGCGACCTGCGGGATCAGTGCCAATTGCGCCGCTATCAATATCGGCAACCAGGGCGGCACCGGCACCTATAATATCAGCGCCGGTACGCTCAGCATCCAGGGCGGCCTCAACAATTTCGGCCGGAACGCGGGGTCAAATCCCGCGGGAAGCGGCACGCTCAACATCAGCGGGACCGGCACCGTTGAATTGACCAACGGCGTTACCGGCGGCGGCACCATTATCCTCGGCAATCGCGAGTCCACCGCGACGAACGGCCAGAGCACCGGCACCATCACCCAGACCGGCGGCACGTTCATCGTGCGCGCGGGCAGCAGCTTCTACCTGTCCGGCTATGGCAACGGCCGTTACGACCTCCTTGGCGGCGTCTTCCAGCTGGGCGGCGACATGAGGGCGCACTTCGGCTCGGGCAGCGGCACCTCGACCTTCAATCTTGGCGGCGGGTCGATCCAGATCATCGACAATACCATCAGCACCGCGGTGCCGGCGACGCTCGTCAATGGCGTCATCACCACCATCGACACCAACGGCTTCGGCGCCACCTTCTCCGGCGTCCTCTCCGGCGGCGGCGGGCTGCTGAAGACGGGCGCGGGCACCCTTACCCTCTCGGGCGCGAGCACCTTCACCGGAGGCATCACCGTCTCGGCGGGCACCCTGTTGGTGACGAGCGACGCCAGCATGGGTGACGCGAGCGGAGCGGTCACGATCTCCGGCACCACCCTCGCCTCCACCGGCACCTTCAGCAGCAGCCGCACCTTCCATCTCGGAACGGGCGGCGGCACCTTCAGCCCCAATTCCGGCACCCTCACCTTGACGGGGACGCTGGACGGAACCGGCGGGCTGACCAAGACCGGCGC
>NCCY01000122.1 GCA_002279855.1 Rhizobiales bacterium 12-68-15 | reverse complement strand
CCAGAAGGCCATGTTCGGGGCGGCGGCGACGCCGGAAAACAACTTCGCCTACGACTTCCTGCCCAAGCTCGACGTGCCGGCCTATGACGTGCTGCGCGCGTTCGAGCTGATGAAGCAGGGCAAGATGAACGCCTATATCTGCCAGGGCTTCAACCCCCTGCAGGCGTTCCCCAACAAGGCGAAGCTGGCGGAAGCGCTGGCCAAGCTGAAGATGCTCGTGATCATGGACCCTCTGGAGACGGAAACCGCCCGTTTCTGGGAAGACCACGGCATCTACAATCCGGCCAATCCGGCAGCGATCCAGACGGAGGTGATCCAGCTTCCCACCACCTGCTTCGCCGAGGATGAAGGCGCGCTGGTGAATTCGGGCCGCTGGCTGCAATGGCACTGGCCGGCGGGCTCGCCTCCGGGCGAGGCCAAGACCGACGTGTGGATCATGTCGCAGATCCATCTGCGCATGAAGGAGCTGTATCGCAAGGAAGGCGGCGCCTTCCCCGATGCCCTCCTGAACCTCACCTGGAACTACAAGGACCCGCACGAGCCCTCGCCGGAGGAACTGGCGAAGGAGATGAACGGCTACGTGGTGGCCGATGTGATGGACCCCAACGATCCCACCAAGAAGCTGCTGGAAGCCGGCAAGCAGGTCGCCACCTTCGGTGTCCTGCGCGACGACGGCACCACGGCCTGCGGCAACTGGATCTATGGCGGTTCCTTCACCGAAGCCGGAAACATGATGGCCCGCCGGGACAATTCCGACCCCGGCGAGACGGGCGCCTATTCCAAGTGGTCGTTCTCGTGGCCGGCCAACCGGCGCATCATCTACAATCGTGCGTCGGCGGACATCAACGGCAAGCCGTGGGACGACACCCGCAAGCTGCTGTGGTGGGACGGGGCGAAGTGGACCGGCTATGACGTGCCGGACATCGCCCCCACCGCCAAGCCGCAGGATGTCGGCCCCTTCATCATGAACCCGGAAGGCGTGTCGCGCCTGTTTACACGGGGCATGATGCGGGATGGTCCGTTCCCGGTTCACTACGAGCCGTTCGAGAGCCCGGTCGCCAACGTCATCGCCCCCAAGGTGCGTGGCAATCCGGTGGCGCGCGTGTTCAAGGACGACTTCGCCCAGTTTGCCGAGGTGGCCTCCAAGGACTTCCCCTATGCGGCGACGTCCTACCGGCTCACCGAGCATTTCCACTACTGGACGAAGAACAACCACGTGAACTCGGTGCTCCAGCCCGAATTCTTCGTGGAGATCTCGGAGGAACTGGCCCGCGAGAAGGGCATCCAGAATGCCGGCTGGGTGAAGGTCTCCTCCAAGCGCGGCGAGGTGCTGGCGAAGGTCTATGTGACCAAGCGCATCCGCCCGCTGACGGTGGACGGAAAGCTCATTCACATCGTCGGCATCCCCATCCACTGGGGCTTTGTCGGCGCGGCGAAGAAAGGTTTCCCCGCCAACGTGCTGACGCCCTTCGTGGGCGACGCCAACATCGAGACGCCTGAATACAAGGCGTTCTGCGTCAATATCGTGCCCACGACCGGGCCGGTGGCATAAGGAGGCGAGAAAAATGTTTCCTCCAGCCCCAAATCCCCCGGTCAAGCCGGTCCCCGAAAAGTTCGGGGACAAGGACCTGATCCGGAAGTCGGCGTCCACCATCACGCCGGCCTCCCCCCGCCAGGTGGAAGTCGCCAAGCTGATCGATGTCTCCAAATGCATCGGCTGCAAGGCGTGCCAGGCCGCGTGCCTTGAATGGAACAATCTCCATGAGGAGATTGGCACTTTCAACGGCAGCTACACCAACCCGCCGGATCTGACCCCGGCGTCCCTGACGCTGATGCGGTTCACCGAATGGGTGAACCCCGAGACCGACAATCTGGAATGGCTGATCCGCAAGGACGGCTGCATGCATTGCGAGGACCCGGGCTGCCTCAAGGCCTGCCCGGCACCCGGCGCCATCGTGCAATATTCCAACGGCATCGTGGATTTCGTTCACGACAACTGCATCGGCTGCGGCTATTGCGTGAAGGGGTGCCCCTTCAACATCCCGCGCATTTCGAAGGTCGATAACAAGGCCTACAAGTGCACCTTGTGCTCCGACCGCATCGCGGTGGGACAGTGGCCGGCCTGCGCCAAGGCCTGCCCCACCCAGGCCATCGTCTTCGGCACCAAGGACGAGATGAAGAAGTGGGCGGACGGGCGGATCACCGACCTGAAGTCCCGCGGCTACAGGAATGCCGGTCTCTATGATCCTCCGGGCGTCGGCGGCACGCACGTCATGTACGTGCTCCAGCATGCCGACAAGCCGGAAATCTATGCCGGCCTGCCGAACAACCCGACCATCAGCCCCATCGTGGAGATCTGGAAGGGGGCCACGAAGTATTTCGGCTTCGCGGTCATCGGCTTCGCCGCCGTGGCGGGCGTGTTCCACCATCTCGTCGCCGGCCCCAACAAGGTCAGCGCCGAGGATGAGGAGAATGCCGAGAAACTCGCGGGAGGGGATCGGCCATGAGCAAGCCTTATGACGTGGAAACGGGCGATGCGGTCCATAAAGGCCATCCCATCGTGGTGGACCGCTACACCCTCGCCGCGCGGATCAACCACTGGATCACGGCCATCAGCCTGATCCTGCTGGCCCTGTCCGGTATGGCGCTGTTCAGCCCGAAGCTCTATTTCCTCACCGCCCTGTTCGGCGGAGGCCAGCTCACCCGCGCCATCCATCCGTGGATCGGCGTGGTGCTGTTCTTCTCCTTCGCCGGCCTGTTCTTCCGCTTCTGGAAAGCCAATCTCTGGAAGAGCGAGGACGGAACCTGGCTGCGCCGCATCCGCGACGTGCTGGCGGGGCATGAGGAGAGGCTGCCGGAACTGGGCAAGTACAATGCCGGCCAGAAGTTCGTCTTCTGGGGCATGTCGGCCCTGATCCTCGTGCTGATCTGCTCGGGCTTTGTGGTGTGGGACCAGTATTTCTACGCCTTCACCACCATCGAGCAGAAGCGCATCGCGATCCTCGTTCATGCGCTTGCCGCCATCGCCATCATCTGCGTCTGGATCGTCCATGTGTATGCCGCCATCTGGGTGCGCGGAACCATCGGCGCCATGACACGGGGACAGGTGACCGGCGGCTGGGCGTGGCGCCACCATCGCAAGTGGCTGCGCGAGCTGGTGCGCCCGCGCCCCGGCACGCCTGCGGAGTGAGAGCAGCGCAGACCGCACACTCCCGACACACTGACGAGGCGGCACGCCGCCTCGTTCTCTTTCCCGGCAACCTTTCGCACTGCACCCTCTCCGCAATGTGAGGACCACCGCCGGGCGAAGATTTGCCGACACGCCACCTTTTGATCGAGGATGGCAGCCGGCGGCCGTGTCAGGTCACGTCGCCGATTGCACAGAAGCCCAGGCACCACGTGACCCGTGGGGTTCGTGAGGACGAGATGAGCAATTTTTCAAGCATCCAGCCCGATCCCGGCATGATCGGGGGCATTGCCCAGCCGCCTTATGCCCGGCTGCCCGATCCCGCCACCCTGTTTTCGGCCCGCGCCCGGCGGCTCGCGCATCTGGCCGGCGAGAGCGAACTGAAGCCCTATCTGGTCTTCCTCTCCGCACTCTCCGACGCGCAATCCGCCATCCAGAGCGACCTGCCGCCGGTGGAACTGCCGGATGCGGACAGCCTCGCCCGTTCCGCCGAACACGCCATGCCGCCGCTCGATCGCGGCCGCTTCACGCTGGACGCGGCCTTCGACGCGACGCTGGAGCGCCTGCTGGAGGCCGCCCGCGCCATCGAGAAGCCGCGCGAGGCGGAAGAGGCGCTGGCGCGGGTCATCGCCGCCGGCCCGGTGGCGCGCGATGCCATGGTGCGCAATGTGCTGGCGGATTCCCTGCCCATGGAGAGCCTGGCCGAGCATCTGCTCGTCACGGCCGCCCTGCAGGTGCACTTCACGCGCCTTGCGGCCGGGCTCGACGCCGACCGGCTCGCCCGCGTCGCGGACGGCGCCTGCCCCTGCTGCGGCGGCCCGCCGCTCGCCAGCATCGTGGTGGACTGGCCCAGCGCGCCCGGCGCCCGCTATTGCGGCTGCGCCCTGTGCGGCACCCTCTGGAACCATGTGCGGGTGCGCTGCGTGGTCTGCGGCTCCACCAAGGGCATCGGCCTTCAGGAGATCGAAGGCGGCGCGGGGACCGTGAAGGCCGAGACCTGCGACGAGTGCCGGTCCTATGTGAAGGTGATGTACCAGGCGAAGGATGCCGGCGTGGAACCGCTGGCGGATGACGTGGCCTCCCTCGGGCTGGACCTGCTGATGCGCGACGGGCCTTATCGGCGCGGGGCCTTCAATCCGTTCCTGCTCGGCTATTGAGGCGGGCATGACCGGGGGTCTTTCCGCTGAGACGTCGGCGCTCGCGGGCGCCCTGCGCGCCCTGCCCTCCGTGGACGGGGTGCTGAAATGCGCGCCCGCCGCCATTGGTCTCGACCGGCATGGCCGCGAGCCGTTCACCGCCGCCGTGCGCGCCGCGCTGGAGGCTGCCCGCGCCGCCATCCGTGCGGGCATGGCGGGGCCGGCGGACGCCGAGGCCATCGCCGCCGCCGCCCTGTCCCGGCTGGAGGCGGAAGCCCAGCCCTCGCTGCGGCCGGTGTTCAACCTCACCGGAACGGTGCTGCACACCAATCTCGGCCGCGCCATCCTGGCCGAGGAGGCGGTGGAAGCGGCGCTCATTGCCATGCGCCAGCCGGTGGCGCTGGAATATGACGTCGCCTCCGGCGCGCGCGGGGAGCGCGACGACCATGTGCGCGCCCTGCTCTGCGAACTGACCGGGGCGGAAGATGCCACCGTCGTCAACAACAATGCGGCCGCGGTTCTGCTGGTGCTCAACACGCTGGCGCAGGGCAAGGACTCCATCGTCTCGCGCGGCGAGCTGATCGAGATCGGCGGCGCCTTCCGCATGCCCGACATCATGGCCCGCGCCGGTACCCGGCTGGTGGAGGTGGGCACCACCAACCGCACCCATCCGAAGGATTATACCGGCGCGATAGGCCCGCAGACCGGCCTCGTGGTGAAGGTGCACACCTCCAACTACCGGATCGAGGGCTTCACCAAGGAGGTGCCGCCGCGCGAACTGGCGGACATCGCCCACGCCCAAGGCGTGCCGCTGTTCAATGATCTCGGCTCCGGCACCCTGTGCGACCTCGCCCGATACGGCCTGAAGCACGAGCCGACCGTCCGCGAGGCGGTGGCGGAGGGCGCGGACATCGTCACTTTCTCCGGCGACAAGCTTCTGGGCGGGCCGCAGACCGGCTTCATCGTCGGGCGGCGGGACCTGATCGCCGCCATCAACAGGAACCCCATGAAGCGGGCGCTGCGGGTGGACAAGATCCGCCTCGCGGCGCTGGACGCGACCTTGCGGCTCTATCGCGACCCCGACCGCCTCGCGGCGCGCCTGCCCACCTTGCGGCTGCTTTCCCGGCGGGCGGAGGCGATCGCGGCGGTGGCGGAGCGGATCGCGCCGGCGGTGGAGACCGCGCTCGGGGTGCGCGTCAGCCCCTGCCCCTGCCGCAGCCAGATCGGTTCCGGCGCGCTGCCCACCGAAACGCTGGACAGCTACGGCCTTCGCCTCACGCCCGACGGTGGCGGGCGTGCGCTGGAGGCCCTCGCCACCGCCCTGCGCGCCCTCCCCGTCCCGGTCATCGGCCGCAGGGAGGATGGCGCGCTGGTGCTGGACCTGCGCTGCCTGGAAGACGAGGCGGGCTTCCTTGCGACACTGGCCGCCTTTGCCGGCCTGGAAGAAGGTGCGCGCCATGGGCTGGCTTGACCGCCTGCGGCGTGCGCCGCCCCCCGCCCCCGCCGATCCGCAGGCGGAGATGGACCGCGCGCTCGCGGCGGCACGGGCGGGCGACTATGCCACCGCCCTCGATGTCTGGGAGCGGCTGGCCCGCGCCGGCCATGCCCGCGCGCAGAACAATATCGGCGCCTGCTTCTCCGAAGGGCTGGGCGGGCTGGAGCGCGACCCGGCGCTGGCCGCGCGCTGGCTCCAGCTGTCCGCCGCCGCCGGCGACCCGGTCGGCCAGCGCAATCTCGCCGCGCTTCATTTCAAGGGCGAGGGCGTGGCGCAGGATTATGCCCGCGCCGCCGACCTCTATCGCGCCGCCGCCGAACAGGGTGACGCCCCGGCGCAGGACATGCTGAGCTGGATGCTGCTGGAGGGCGAGGTCATCGCCGCCGACATCCCCGATGCGCGGCGCTGGGCGGAAGCCGCCGCCGCGCAGGGCATCGCCTCCTCCATGACGCGGCTCGGCATGCTCTATCACAACGCGCTCGGCGTGGAGCGTGACACGGCGGAGGCCGCCCGCTGGTGGCGGCTCGGCGCCATCGGCGGCGATGCGGACGGGCAGGCCATGCTCGGCGCGGCGTTCCATCTCGGCGCGGGCGTGCCGCGCGACACGCTGGCCGCCTATGAGTGGCTGCTGCGCGGGCATGAGGGCGGCAGCGGGCTGGCCGCGCCCTTCCTCGACCCTGTGCGCGCCAGCCTCAGCCCGGCCCAGCAGGCGGAGGCGGAGCAGCGCGCCCGCGCCCCGCTGCCGGAGGCGACGCCATGATCATCGGCACCGCCGGCCATATCGACCACGGCAAGACCTCCCTCGTGAAGGCGCTGTCGGGCGTGGACACCGACCGCCTGAAGGAAGAGAAGGCGCGCGGCATCTCCATCGATCTCGGCTTCGCCTATCTGCCGGTGGACGGAGAGCAGACGCTGGGCTTCATCGACGTGCCCGGCCATGAAAAGTTCGTCCACACCATGCTGGCCGGGGCGAGCGGCATCGACTTCGCGCTGCTGGTGGTTGCCGCCGATGACGGCGTGATGCCCCAGACTCGCGAGCATCTCGCCATCATCGATCTCCTGGGAATCTCCCACGGCATCGTCGCCCTCACCAAGGCGGACCTTGCCGACGCCCCCCGGCTGGCGGAGGTCTCCGCCCAGATCGCCGCGACCCTTGCGGGCACCAGCCTTGAAGGCGCCGGGATCCTGCCCGTCTCCAGCGCCACCAGCGCCGGCATCGCGGACCTGAAGGCACGCCTCGTCGAAGCCGCGCATCATCTCGATCACCGGGACGCCGGCGGGCGGCTGCGGCTTGCGGTGGACCGCTCGTTCACGCTGGCCGGGGCCGGGACGGTGGTGACCGGCACCATCCTCTCCGGCACGGTGCGTACCGGCGACCTCGTCAAGGTCAGCCCCTCCGGGCGCGATGCCCGCGTGCGCTCCATCCGCGCACAGGACACCCCCGCCGAGATCGGCCGCGCCGGCGACCGCTGCGGGCTCAACCTTGCCGGCCCCTCCATGTCGAGGGACGCCATCGCGCGCGGCGACGTGGTGCTGGACCCCGCCCTCCACGCCCCCACGGACCGCATCGATGCCCTGCTGAAGGTGCTGCCCGGCGAGAAGAAAGCCATCAGCCAATGGCTGCCGGTGCGCTTCCACACCGCCGCGCGGGAGGTGGGCGGGCGCGTGGTGCTGCTGGGCGATCCCATCGCGCCCGGCGGCTCC
>NCCY01000121.1 GCA_002279855.1 Rhizobiales bacterium 12-68-15 | reverse complement strand
CACCCGCGCGCGCATGACGCTCCAGACCATCGCCGCGCCCATTCTCGACCAGCTCTGCCAGGACGCGGGAGACGCGGTGTTCCTCACCGTGCGCAGCGGCTTCGATTCCGTGTGCGCGGACCGCAAGATCGGCACCTATCCGGTGCAGGTTCTCTCCATCGGCATCGGCTCGCGCCGTCCGCTGGGCGTGAGTGTGGGGGGCATGGCGATCCTCTCTGCCCTCTCTCCGGCCAAGGCAGGCGCCATCCTGGAAGCGAATGCGGGGCGGTTCGAGCCGTACAAGACCACACGCGAGGCGCTGGCGGACCGGCTCGCCGCCTCGCGGGAGCGCGGCGTGGTCTATGCCGATCCCGCCATTGTGCGCGGCACCCGGGCGGTGGCGGTGCCGGTGCTGGACGCGGCAGGCAACCCCGCGGCGGCCATCAGCACCATCGCCATCCGCCAGCGCATCCCGGCGGGCCGCGTCGCGCTGCTGACGAACCAATTGCGGACCGCCGCAACGGACCTCTCGCGCGCCCTGGCGGAGGCAACGAAGCGGGGCGCCAAACATCTCGCGTGAACGGGATATTCCCGTCCTGCCGTGGGCATGACGGATGGGACGGACGGCGCGGAGGGGAACAAGGGCCGGTTGCCCAGGGCAGAGCGCGAGGACGCCCACGTCCCTCCCCCGCTGCGCGGAAGAGGCTGGACAGTGCCCGACCAAAGCCTTGTGTCCAGAGGAGAAACGGCGGGCGCAAACGCCACGCAAAACCCTCTCCCGCTTGGGTTGGGAGGGGGAAGACCGGGAACGTCGTATCTTCGGCAGAACTCCCGTTATGCCCGGATCAAGTCCGGGCATAACGGCGCCCCGCGCCCTCAGTTGGCGTTGATGTTTGCTTCCTTGATGATGGGCGTCCAGCGCTCATCCACGGAGCGGATATAGGCAGTGAAGTCGGCGGGCGTCATGGCACGGGCCTCGGACCCCAGCGCCTGGAACCGCTCGATGACGTCCGGCTCCTTCAGGATCTTGGCCAGCGCCTGTGACAGCGCATCGATGATCGGCGCGGGCGTCTTGGCGGGCGCGAGAAGGCCGGTGAAGGTAGAGGCCTCGAAGTCCTTGAAACCCGCCTCGCGGAAGGTGGGCACATCGGGAAGCTGCGGCACGCGGCTCTCGGACGTGACGGCGAGCGCCCGCGTCCTGCCATCCTTCACATAAGGCAGCGCCACGGATACCTGGTCGAAATTGAAGTTCGCGTGGCCGGCAATCACGTCCGTGGTGGCGGGCGCATTGCCCTTGTAGTGAACGGTCGTCCAGTCGGCGCCCGTCACCTTCCGCAGCAGTTCGCTGGCGAGGTGATTGGTGGTTCCGGCACCGGGGGAGGCCATGAGAAGCGGCGGGTTGCTCGCCTTGGCCAGCGCGATGAACGCCTTCAGGTCATTCGCCTGGATGGCCGGATTGACCTGAAGCACCAGCGGTGTGATGGAGATCGTGCTGATGGGCTCGAAATCCTTCGACCAGTGATAGGGCGAGCGGCCGAAAATGATCGGGCTGAAGATCAGCGGGCCATTGGCGGCCACGAACAGGGTGTAGCCATCGGGAGCGGCGCGGGCGACGCTTTCCGCGCCGATCATGCCACCGGCGCCCGGCTTGTTGTCGACGATGAACGGCTTGCCGAACATCTCGTTGAGCTTGTTCGCCACGATGCGGGCCGCGGCATCCACGTTCCCGCCGGGCGGATAGGGCACCACCAGACGCACCGTGCGATCAGGCCAGGCCTGCGCGAAAGCGGGAGAGGCAAGAGCGGTTGCCACGGCAACCACGGCGGCGGCACGGAACAGGCGGCGGAACATTTTTATCCTCCCTCAGTCTCGTCCGTCGCATGGGTGCCGAGCCCTGCGGGCTCCACAAGCCTGACGCGAACCGAACGCATGCTGGTTGTTCGATTAGGGAGAGGGGGGACATCCGGCAACGCCATCCTCGCCAAGCTTTCACTATATGGAAACTCTGGATTCGACGTCTTGTGGGCCGGGCCTGCGCGCCCTAAGCCGCGACAGGTTCCCTTTTCATGGGGTGTTCCATGCTTATCCGACCGGAAGAGCTGGGCGCGGAGGAAATGTACAAGCTGCTGACCGGCATGGTGGTGCCCCGCCCCATCGCCTGGATCACCACCTTGTCGCCCACCGGCTCGGTCAATCTCGCACCCTTCAGCGCCTTTACCTTCGTCTCGCCGAAGCCGCCCATGCTGGCGGTCAGCATCGGGCACAAGGCTGGGGTCTACAAGGACACGGCGCAGAACATCCTGCGCACCGAGGAGTATGTGGTTCATATCGCCGACCAGCCCTTGCTGGGCGCGGTGCATGGCAGCGCGGTGGAATATCCCCCCGATGTCAGCGAGGTGGAGGTGCTCGGGCTCGACACGCTGCCCAGCGACGAGGTCGCCCCGCCGCGCCTTGCGGCGGCGCCCATCGCCATGGAGTGCCGGTTCCGCCAGTGCATCGAGTTCGGCGAGACCCGCTCGCGCCTCATCGTGGGCGAGATCGTGCGGATCCATCTGCGCGAAGGGCTGGCCCGCAACGGCAAGATCGATACCCGCGCGCTGAACCCGATCTGCCGCATCGCGGGGCCGACCTATGCCACGCTGGGCGAGATCACGAGCCTCGCGCCCATCGCCCAGACCCCGAAATCCTGACCCTCTCAGCGCCGGCGCGCCCGCGCGGCCGGAAGGACCACGCCCATGAAGCTCGCGAGCTATGAAAAGGCCGGCACCGCCGGCTATGGCGCCGTCATCGGCGACGGCATCTTCGACCTCGGCAGCCGCCTGCCGGCCTGCCCGACCCTGCTCGCCCTGATCGGCGCCGGTGCGCTGGACGCGGCCCGCGCGCTCGTGGACGGCGCCGCCGGCCCGGACTTCGCGCTGGCCGACGTGGTGCTCCAGCCCCCGGTGATCGCACCGCAGAAGATCTGGTGTATCGGCGTGAACTATGCCGACCGCAACGCCGAGTACAAGGACGGCTCCGACGCGCCGCGCTATCCCAGCCTGTTCGTGCGCTGCGCCACTTCCTTTGTGGGGCACGGCGTGGCGCTGGAGCGGCCGAAGGTCTCCACCCAGCTCGACTATGAGGGCGAGATCGCGTTCGTCATCGGCAAGGCCGGCCGGCACATCCCGCGCGAACAGGCGGCGGGACACATTTTCGGCCTCACCCTCGCCAATGAGGGGACGGTGCGGGACTGGCTGCGCCACGGCAAGTTCAACGTCACCCAGGGCAAGAATTTCGACCGCTCCGGCAGTATCGGTCCGTGGATCGTCACCGCCGACGAACTGGACCCGCTCGCCCCGCTCGACCTCACGGTGCGGGTGAATGGCGAGGTGCGCCAGGAGGACACGACCGCGCGCCTGATGTTCCCGTTCGACGCCATCATCGCCTATCTCTCCACCTTCGCGACCCTGATGCCGGGCGACATCATCCTCACCGGCACGCCCACCGGCGCGGGCGCGCGCTTCGATCCGCCCCGCTGGCTGGTGCCGGGCGATGTGGTGGAGATCGAGGTGCCGGGCATCGGCCTGCTCTCCAATGGCGTCGCCGACGAGGGAGCGGCCGCATGACCCGGCCCACCCGAGACGACATGACCGCCGCCGCCGCGCGGCTGGAAGAGGCGGAAATCACCCGCACCCAGATGCGCCAGTTCTCGCTGGACTGGCCCGACATGACGCTGGCGGATGCCTATGCCATCCAGCACGCCTGGATCGCCCTGAAGCAGTCCAAGGGCCGCACCATCCGGGGGCACAAGATCGGCCTCACCTCCAAGGCCATGCAGATGGCGGTGAAGATCGACGAGCCCGATTACGGCGTGCTCATGGACGACATGTTCTTCCGCGACAGTGGCACCGTCGCCTTCGACCGGCTGATCCAGCCGCGCGTCGAGATGGAACTGGCGTTCGTGCTGAAGTCACGTCTCGAAGGGCACGGCTGCACCATCTTCGACGTGCTGAACGCCACCGATTACGTGGTTCCGGCCATCGAGATCCTGGATGCCCGCATCCAGCGCATCGACCCGCAGACCGGCGCCACCCGCAAGGTGCTGGACACCATTTCCGACAATGCCGCCAATTGCGGCATCGTCACCGGCGGCCGCCCGGTGCGCCCGATGGATTTCGACCTGCGCTGGGTGTCGGGGCTGCTGTTCCGCAATGGCGAGATCGAGGAAACCGGCGTTTCGGCCGGCGTGCTGAACCATCCCGCCAACGGCATCGCCTGGCTGGTGGACCGCCTCGCCCCCCATGGCGTGGCGCTGGAGCCGGGGCATGTGGTGCTGGCGGGCTCCTTCATCCGGCCGGTGGATGTGCGCAAGGGCGACACCATCCATGCCGATTACGGGCCGCTCGGCTCGGTCACCTGCCATTTCGCGTGAGGGCGCCATGGCCAAGCGCACATCCATCTATGTCGATGCCTTCGGGCACGCCAACCCCATCCCGGTCGCCTGCCGGGTGGGCAATGTCCTGACCTCCGGCATCGTCTATGGCCTCGATCCCGCCACCGGAAAGGTGGCGCCGACGCTGGACGCGCAGTGCGCGCTGATGTTCGCGCACATGCGCACCATCGTGGAAGCGGGCGGCGGCACGGTGGACGACATCGTGAAGATCACTGTCTGGATGGTGGACCGCACCCAGCGCGAGCCGCTGAACCGGGAATGGCTCGCCATGTTCCCGGACCCGAAGGACCGCCCTGCCCGGCAGGCCATGCAGGCCGAGAAGCTCGGCAACGGCATGCTCATCCAGCTCGATTTCATGGCGGTGATCGACGGCTGAGCCGTCCCGCCCAAGGAGGCGTCCGTGCCTGACTATCTGCCTTTCGATCCCCATCCGCGCGCGCCGCGCACCCTGCCGCCCCCCAGGGCCTGCGACAGCCAGTTCCATGTGTTCGGCGATCCGGCGGTCTATCCGGTCCGCCCGGGCGCGGCCTACGAGATGCCGAGCGCGACCATCGAGACGGCGCTCAAGCTGCACGCCACGCTCGGCCTCAGCCGGGGCGTCATCGTGCAGGCGACCACCTATGGCGCGGACCATCGCATCGTGGTGGACGCGCTGAAGGTTGCCGGCCCGAACTATCGCGGCTGCGCCAATGCGGCCGTCTTCACCTCGGCCTCCGACGAAGACCTCGCCGACCTGCACGCAGCCGGCATCAGGGGCGCGCGCTTCTCCCGGCAGGGGCTCGGCATTTCCCTGTCGGCGCAGGAATTCGACCGTGCGCTTGAGAAGGTGAAGGCACTCGGCTGGTATGTGAAGATCCAGCCGGAAGCCTCCGGCGTCGCGGACCAGGTGGCCCCGTTCACGGCGCTGGACGTGCCCGTGGTCATCGACCATATGGGCCGGCCCGACATCCTGAACTGGCGGGACGATCCCTCCTTCCACAAGGTTCTGGACCTGCTGAAGCGCGGCAATTTCTATGTCATGCTTTCGCTGGGCGAGAAGATTTCCCGCGCCGGCGCACCGTGGGCGGACGTGGTGCCCCTCGCCCGCGCCTATATCGAGGCCGCGCCCGACCGGGTGATCTGGGGCAGCGACTGGCCGCACCCCGTCTCCGTGAAGCAGCCGCCCAATGATGGCGACCTGTTCGAACTGTTCCTCAGCTACACGGCAGGTGAGGACGAGGTGCGCCGGATCCTCGTGGACAATCCGGCGCGCCTGTTCGGCTTTGCGGACTAGCCTCGGCGTTTCCGCACTCGGTCCCTGACGCAAAATGCCCGGCACAAGGCCGGGCATTTTTTATGGCTGGGTCTGCGCGGTCACCCCTGGCGGGCGGCGAGGATCTCGCGCTTGCCGGCATGGTTGGCGGGGCCGACGATGCCCTCGGTCTCCATGCGCTCCATGAGGCTTGCCGCCTTGTTGTAGCCCACCTGGAGACGGCGCTGGATATAGGAGGTGGACGCCTTGCGGTCGCGCATGACGATGGCGACCGCCTGCTCGTAATGGTCGCCGCCATCTTCAGCCGCGATGGCGGTGCGGTCGAACACCGCGCCATCCTCGGCGTCCTCGTCTTCCTCCTCGGCGGCGGTGACCGCATCGAGATATTCCGGCCGCCCCTGCGCCTTCAGGTGGGCGACGATGGCCTCCACCTCGCCATCGGACACGAACGGCCCGTGAACGCGGGTGATGCGCCCGCCATTGGCCATGTAGAGCATGTCGCCCTGACCCAGCAGCGTCTCCGCGCCCATCTCGCCGAGGATGGTGCGACTGTCGATCTTGGAGGTCACCTGGAACGAGATGCGGGTGGGGAAATTGGCCTTGATGGTGCCGGTAATGACATCCACCGAGGGGCGCTGCGTGGCCATCACCAGATGGATGCCGGCGGCGCGGGCCATCTGGGCGAGGCGCTGGATGGCGCCTTCGATGTCCTTGCCGGCCACCATCATCAGGTCCGCCATCTCGTCCACGATGATGACGATATAGGGCAGCGAGGTGAGGTCGAGGGTCGCCTCCTCCACCACGGTCTCGCCCGTCTCCCGGTCGAAGCCGCGCTCGACAGTGAAGGTGATGACCTCGCCCTTCTCGCGGGCCTCCGCGACGCGCGCGTTGAAGCCCTCGATGTTGCGCACCTTGAGGCGCGCCATCTTGCGGTAGCGGTCTTCCATCTCGCGGACCGCCCATTGCAGGGCGATGATCGCCTTCTTCGGGTCCGTCACCACCGGCGTCAGCAGATGCGGGATGCCCTCATAGACCGAGAGTTCCAGCATCTTGGGGTCGATCATGATGAGGCGGCACTGCTCCGGCGTCAGCCGGTAGAGCAGCGACAGGATCATGGTGTTGATGGCCACCGACTTGCCGGAACCCGTGGTGCCCGCCACCAGCAGATGCGGCATGCGGGCGAGGTCCGCGATCACCGGCTCGCCGCCGATGGTCTTGCCGAGGCACAGGCCAAGCCGCGCGCGGGCGTCTTCGAAGGTATGGTTCGCGATGAGTTCGCGCAGCCACACGGTTTCCCGGCGCTGGTTCGGCAGTTCGATGCCGATGACGTTGCGCCCCTCCACCACCGCCACGCGGGCGGACACCGCGCTCATGGAGCGCGCAATGTCCGGAGAGAGGCCGATCACCCGGCTGGACTTGGTGCCGGGCGCGGGCTCGAACTCGTAGAGCGTCACCACCGGGCCGGGATTGGCGTCGATCACCTCGCCGCGCACGCCGAAGTCGCGCAGCGTCTGCTGGAGGACGCCCGAATTGCGGTCGAGGAATTCCTCCGACATCTCGAAGGCCGGCTCGACCACCGGCGGCTCGGTGAGGAGTTCGAGCGGGGGAAGCTCATAGCCGTAGGACGTCGCCCCTTCCGGCGCCGTCAGGCGCGCCGGCTCGACGGCCGGAGCGGGGGCCGGCGCCGGTTCGGGCGCGGCAAGCTGGCGGCGCAGAAATGCGGGAGCCTCCTCTTCCGCGACGGGAGCAGAGGACGGCGCCGGCATTGCGGGGGCCGAGAAGGCCCATCCCAGCGAGCCGCCGAGCTGGAGTCCCAGGCCGAGGAAAGGAATAGGCTGAGCCGGGACCGGCAGGAGACTGTCCGCCAT
>NCCY01000120.1:2016-9583 GCA_002279855.1 Rhizobiales bacterium 12-68-15 | reverse complement strand
TCTGGCGCGGCTCGACGGGGTGGAGGTGATCTTCCGCCAGCAGCCGTCAGGCTCCGGCTCTAATCACTTCGGCTCGCGGCTCGCCTTTGCGCGCGACGGTACCCTCTTCATCACGCTGGGCGACCGCTACACCATGCGCGACAGCGCGCAGGATCTCTCCACTACCATCGGTAAGGTGGTGCGCATCAATCCGGACGGCACCATTCCCGAAGACAATCCGTTCCGCGCCACAGCGGGGGCGCGTCCGGAAATCTGGAGCTATGGCCACCGCAACGTCCAGTCCGCCGCCATCTCGCCCGTTGATGGCCGGCTCTGGACCGTGGAGCACGGCGCGCGCGGCGGTGACGAGGTGAACATCCCGCAGGCGGGCCGCAATTACGGTTGGCCGGTCATCACCTATGGCCGCGATTATTCCGGCGCCCGCATCGGCGAAGGCACCTCCAAAAGCGGCATGGAGCAGCCGGTCTTCTACTGGGACCCGTCCATCGCGCCATCGGGTGCCGCCTTCTATAGCGGGCCTCTCTCCCGCTGGCGCAACGACCTGTTCGTCGGCGCCCTCGCCGGCATGGCGCTTGTGCGGCTGCACGTCGAGGACGGCAAGGTGACCGGCGAGGACCGGCTTGCGCTCAACAAGCGGATCCGCGACGTCCGGATGGGGCCGGACGGTGCGCTGTGGCTGGCGGTGGACGACAATGAGGGCGAGATCCTGCGCATCGTCCCCGGTCGCTGAGCCCCCGCCTGCCCGTCAGAATTTGTGGAAGATGAAATAGGCGCCGAGCGAGATGCAGGCGAAGCCGGCGGCGTGGTTCCAGCCGAGCGGCTCCTTCAGATACAGCACCGAGAAGCCGGCGAAGACGATGAGGGTAATGACCTCCTGCATCGTCTTGAGCTGGGCCGTGGAATAGACCTCGGACCCGATGCGGTTGGCCGGCACCGCGAGGCAATATTCAAAGAAGGCGATGCCCCAGCTTGCCAGAATGGCCAGCATCAAGGGCGAGGACTTGTATTTGAGATGGCCGTACCAGGCGAACGTCATGAAGACGTTCGAGGCCACCAGCAGCAGGATGGGCACAAGGGCGGTGGGAAGTCCAAAGGGCATCTGCCTCTCCGAAGCAACGATCCTGCCGCCGGCGCGCGATGCCGCGCGTGGCGGGCGGGTTCACATGACGCGTCTCACCGGCCGCGCGCCGTCATCGTCCGGTAAGGCAGCGACGTTGCCGCGCCCGTGGCCTTACTGAACGGTTGCGGGCGGCTTGGGGGTGCTGATGACCCGCACCGGGCGCTGGCCGGGCTGCTCGCCTGCGGGCGCAAGCGGGGCACTGGCCGTGGCGGGCGCATCCTGCGCCGCGGGCTTGGCCGGGCTTGCCGCCGCACGGTTGCGGCTCTGGGGCGGCGGGTCGGCCGGGCGCGGCTGGGACATCTGCTTCGCCTGCTCCTCGGTCACCAGAATGTCGCCCTTCTCCAGGGTGCTCTGGTCCTCAAGCCCGGACAGCGCCTGCGCCCATGACTGGCCCTGCGCGCGGCAGGAACAGGAGGGCACCAGCTGCTTGCGATAGAGCAGTGCGGACGGCAGCGACATGTAGGGCTTTCCGGTGACGCTGACAGCCTGCTGAATCTCTTCGCCGGGATTGCGATAGGTGAAGAGTTGCGCCTCCGCAGCCGGGCACAGCCGGCGGCACAGCGCGTCGTCGGTGGCGAAGCGGGCGGGCACGGTGGCGTAGGAAATGGGGAAATAATAGCCGTCGCAGGTGCGCACGCACACCGTGCGATAGGTGGACGACTTCGGCAGGTCCATGGGGGCCGCATCCAGCCCCGGCGCCTCATCCGGGTCCACATCCACCGGGCCGCCGAACAGGCTCTCGAAGAAATTGCGGGGCCGCTGCGGCTGGCGCGCCTGCGCCGCACCCTGCGGCATGGACTGCAGCGCCGCGCGATACTGGGGGCCGCAATTGTTCTGGGCGAGTGCCACGATGATCTGCCGGCGCTGGGCGCCGGTGTCCACGCCACCGCGCTCGACGGAGGCCAGCTGGGAGCGCAGGCTCGACATCTGCTGGTCGATCTGGTCGCACGCCGGCGGGCGGGGCGGGCCCTGGAAGATGAAGAAGCCACGGGGCGCATCGCACTGGAGGCCGCGCGCCTGCTGGCTCAGCTGGTCGATATCGCCGCGCAACTGCGCGGCCTGACGGATACGCGCGTCATTGGGGTCGATGCCGCCACGGTCGAGCTGGGCGAGGGCGCCTTCAAGCTGGAGGCAGGTCGGCCCGCCGCCGGCCGGAGCCTGACTGATGGAGCCGGGGGGAACGGCACCCTGAGCATGAAGGGCGGCCGGCGCGGCGAGAAGGGCGGCGCCGAGTGCGAGAAAACGAGCGAGCTTCATGCTGACCCAAACTTCAGACCGATTTTTGCGCGGCAACAGGTGCCGCGCACCGACGAAGGCGCACCACACAGGCGGTCGCCTTTTACCCCGCCCTTATACCCAATGGGGCGGGGTCAATGATGGTCAAACTGTGGTGTCCGCGCGGAATTGACGGGCCGCGCGGCGCCTCAGCTCTTGCCGCGCATGCGGATGTTGAAATTGTCGTAGGAATATTCCGCAATCTGCCACCAGACGAGCTGGTCGCCACGGATGGAGGTCATGCTGTCCAGCGCCTGCTTGAACGGCGCATTGGTGGCGGCGATCTCGTTATACAGCTCGAACGAGGCCTTGTAGCCCGCTTCCATGATGGAGGTGGGGAAGGCGCGCAGTTCGCAGCCCTGCTGCACCAGACGGCGCAGCGCGGGCGGGTTCACCGCATCATACTTCGCCAGCATCCAGTTGTTGGCCGCCTCGCAGGCATTGGAGACGATGGCCTGGTAGTGCTTCGGCAGGCGGTTCCACTGGTCAATGTTGAAGACGTTGTGCAGCATGGCACCGCCTTCCCACCAGCCGGGATAGTAATAATACTTCGCCACCTTCACGAGGCCGAACTTCTCGTCGTCATAGGGGCCGACGAACTCGGCCGCGTCGATGGTGCCGCGTTCCAGCGCGGGATACACATCGCCGGGCGCGATCTGCTGCGGCACGACGCCGAGCTTGGCGAGAACCTGCCCGCCGATGCCGCCGATGCGGAACTTCAGGCCCTTCAGGTCTTCAACGCTGTTCAGCTCCTTGCGGAAGAAGCCGCCCATCTGGCAGCCGGAATTGCCGGCCGGAATGGCGATGGTGTTGTATTTGGCGAGCACGTCATTGATGATCTTGTCGCCACCGTTGAAGAACCACCACGAATGCTGCTGGCGGGAGTTGAAGCCGAACGGCACGCCGGTGCCGAAGGCCAGCGTCGGGTCCTTGCCGATATAGAAATAGGTGGCGGTCTGCGCGCATTCCACCGTGCCGGCGGACACCGCATCGAGCGCCTGCAGGCCGGGCACGATCTCGCCGGCCGGGAAGGTCTCGATCTTGAACTTTCCGTCGGTCGCCTCGGAGACCATTTTCGCGAAGGTCTGGGCGGTGCCGTAGATGGTGTCGAGCTGGCGGGGGAAGGACGAGGTCAGCCGCCAGCGGATCTCGGGGCTGGTCTGCGCGATCGCGGGCATGGCGACGGCGGTCGAAGCGAGAGCTGTCGCAGATGCGCCGAGCAGGCGGCGACGGGTCGTGTCCATGCAAGCACTCCGGGCGTTTCGATTTTGTTTCCGGCAGACCTGTCATGCCGCGCGGATTGCGTCAATGCATCTTCCCGCATGGCTCTCGCGTACCATATGAAAGTGAACACCACGGGAGTTCTTCATGCGTCTTCGCCTCGCACTGGCTGCGGCCATCCTCGCTCTCGGCTGGGCGGGGTCTGCCTCCGCCGCAGAGCCCGACCTCATCTTCCGGAAGTCCACCGTGTGGAAATTCCTGACCCCGGACGACAAGCTGGCGGTGTATGGCATCGACGATCCGGTGGCCTCGGGCGTCTCCTGCCACTTCACCGTTCCCGAAAAGGGTGGCGTCTCCGGCATGTTCGGTGTCGCCGATGAAGTGTCAGACATTTCGCTGGCGTGCCGGCAGGTGGGGCCGATCAGCTTCACCGGAAAGTTCGATCAGGGCGACGTGGTGTTCCGCCAGAGCCGGTCGCTGTTCTTCAAGAAGATGCAGATCGTGCGCGGCTGCGACGCCAAGCGCAACGTTCTGGTGTATCTGGTCTATACCGACCGGCTGATCGACGGCAGCCCGAAGAACTCTACCTCCACGGTGCCGATCATGCCATGGGGCGCGAGCGGCGACGTGCCGAAATGCGCGGACTTCATGAACTGACCGCGTCCGCCGCCCGGACATCACGTCCGGGCGGCGGAACGTCTTCATCTTGAGGCTTGGGTGTGGAGTGGCATCTCAGCGCTTGCAGGTACTCAGCGCGTGCAGGTGATCGCCACCATGGACGGGCAGAAGGCGCCCGTGCAGCCGGCACGCGACACCGTCTCGCCGCCCGCCACCGGGCGCAGCGGGCCGCTCTGCCCGGTGCTGCCGGTCACCTGTCCGAAATCGATGGCGCCGGAATAATTGTGCTGGCGGCACCATGCCGTCGCCAGGGCCTGGCCACAGGGCTCGCCATTGGCAAGGCAGGATTCCACGCCGTAGCCGCCTGAATTTTCCAGAAGGAAGATCCGCGTTTCCGCGGCGGCAGAGCCTGCCACCAGAACCAGCGCAGCGGCGAGCAACAGGCGGGATGTCGTCATGAGGATGAGCAGAACCTTCTTCGGGCCTGTTCCGCCGTCCCCGGCACGCGCGGTCACCCGCGTCGTTCAGGGAACACCGGAATCGCCTCACCAGCCAGTCTATCGATAGGATGTCGCATCGGAGATGGTCAAGGGCGGGGCAGGGGATCGCCCTTCATTAGATGGTCTCGGACTGGGGCACGAATTTGTCCTTAGGGAGAAGATGCGCCGCCTGGCCGGACATTTCCTTCGGCGGCCGGTAATGGCCGCTGTCATTGCTCCAGGTCACGATGTGGCCGCTGTCGAGGAAGACCTCTCCGGCATAAAGAACGTCCGCCCCGTTGCTGAGGGTGGTGTGCCCCCCGAGCGCGCGGTCGCCGACCAGCACGCGGTCGGGTTTGGCCACCAGGATGACGAAGCAGAAGCCGCCGTTCGCCGGAGTTTTCCCGATCGCGGGCGCGCGGGACAGGCCCTTGCCGGATGAGGCAGTGTAATAGATGCCGCCGTCCAGAATGAGTTCGCGCCAGAAGGCGATGGGCCGGATGTCGGACAAGTTGGGGAGCGCCACCATCTCGCCGGGGACCGCCTTCGGCTTCCATGCCTTCAGCGCCTGGAGCAATCCACGCATTTTGTCGATGATGGCGTCGGCGGTGGGCGGGCCTTTCATCAGGCCGGTATGCAAAGCCTGCATCAGCGACAGATTGTGCTTCAACCTGTCCTTTATGCGCGGATCGAGCTCCGGGTCAGCAGCCACGGCGGAATACTTTTCCATCTTGAGCTTGATGGCGGCGGCAAACTCCGCCTGCTCTACGGTCAGGGGCATGGGACCTCCGCATCCGGAAGTTGTAAGGCTACGCTCGCGCCAGTTCTCTCGCAAGCCCGTTCGGCCCTTGCGCCGGCATGTCGGGTTGCGCGAAAAGGCTTGACGGCGCAGCTGCTCGCTCTCATTGTCCGCGGCCATGAACGGAACGGTGAACACCTTTTCGCGCCGCATGCGTGCGGCAGTGTCGATTATCTGCGGCTAGCCCACTCGCTGGCCGCGGCCGTCCCTTGCTGCACCCTCGATGAGAGACTGGACGCCCGGCCAACGGCGCGGGCGCGCCTTGATGCTGAAACCCTGCCGTCTGCGGCGCGGGTGGCATCGGGAATGGTTTCAAGCTGCCGGCCCCTGCGGGTCGCGTGGTTCACAGGGAGCGGACAATCATGGAGCTGCGGCTCTACAACACGCTGACACGGTCCAGGGACGCTTTCCGGCCCTATGACTCCTCCAATGTCCGCCTCTATGTCTGCGGGCCGACGGTCTATGACCTCGCCCATATCGGCAATGCGCGCCCGGTCATCATCTTCGACGTGCTGTTCCGCCTGCTGCGGCGCACTTTCGGCGACCAGGCCGTCACCTATGTGCGCAACATCACGGACGTGGATGACAAGATCAATGCCCGCGCCGCCGAGCGCGGCATCACCATCCGCGAACTGACCGAAGAGACCTATCACTGGTTCCGCGCCGATACCGAGGCGCTCGGCTGCCTGCGGCCGAGCGTGGAGCCCCGCGCCACCGAGCATATCGACGAGATGCGCCTGCTGATCGAGCGGCTGGTGGCGAGCAGGCACGCCTATGTGGCGGAAGGGCATGTGCTGTTTCATGTGCCGTCCATGCCGGATTATGGCCGCCTCTCGCGCCGCCCGCTGGACGACATGATCGCGGGCGCGCGGGTGGATGTGGCGCCCTACAAGCGCGATCCCATGGATTTCGTGCTCTGGAAGCCGAGCCCCGAGGGCGTTCCCGGCTGGCCCTCGCCCTGCGGCATTCCCGAGCGCGGCCGCCCCGGCTGGCATATCGAATGCTCCGCCATGTCCTGGCGGCATCTGGGCGAGACGTTCGACATTCATGGCGGCGGCATCGATCTCGTCTTCCCGCACCACGAGAACGAAATTGCCCAGACCCGCTGCGCCTTCGGCACCAACATGATGGCGCAGGTCTGGATGCATAACGGCTTCCTCACGCTGGAAGGCGAGAAGATGTCGAAGTCGCTCGGCAACTTCGTCACCATCCGCGAGCTGCTGAAGGACTGGCCGGGCGAATGCCTGCGCCTCGCGATGCTCTCCACCCATTATCGCCAGCCCATCAACTGGACCCGGCAGGGCATCGGCTTTGCCGCCAAGACGCTGGACAAGTGGTACCGCATCGTCGGCGACGAGCCGGCGGAGACCGGGGAGGGCAATCCCTTCGAGGCGGAAATCGCCGACCGGCTGGCCGACGACATCAATTCCCCTTCCGCCATCACCCATCTGCACCACCTTGCCGACGTGGCGGAGCATGTGGACGCCTCCTCGGCCCTGAAGCGCCGCTTCAAGGGGGCGGCGAACCTGCTCGGCCTGCTCAACGAGACGGAAAGCCAGTGGCGCGAGCGGCAGCGGCAGGCCGTCGCCGTCGATCCCGAGGCCATCGAGGCGCTGATTGCCGCCCGCATCGCGGCCCGCAAGGCCCGCGACTTCGCCACCGCCGATCATCTGCGCGAGCAGCTTGCCGCGCAGGGCGTTGTGCTGATGGACAACAAGGACGGCACGACCACATGGGAGGTCGCACGATGAAGGCTGCCAATTCCAACGCCTCGGTCGCGTTGCGCCCCTTTCTGCCGGCGGATGCGGAGCGCCTGGCCGCCATCTTCCGCGCGGCGGTGATGGATCTCACCGAAGAGGATTACGACCAGGACCAGCGCGAGGCCTGGGCGGCGGCGGCGGATGACGAAGACGCCTTCGCCGCCCGCCTCGGCGCCCACCTGACGCTGGTGGCCCTGATCGAGGGCGAGGTGAGCGGTTTCGTCACCCTGAAGGACGACAGCCACATGGACCTGCTCTATGTGGCGCCGGAGGCGGTGGGCCTCGGCGTCGCCAC
>NCCY01000120.1:0-1946 GCA_002279855.1 Rhizobiales bacterium 12-68-15 | reverse complement strand
GCCCCCTCCGCGCGGGAACGGCTCTATCTGTTCGACACCACCCTGCGCGACGGCGCGCAGACCAATGGCGTCGATTTCACCCTCGCCGACAAGCTGCGCGTCATGGGGCTGCTGGACGCGATCGGGGTGGATTATGTGGAAGGCGGCTATCCCGGCGCCAACCCGCTCGATACCGCGCTGTTCGCTGAACACCGCCCCCTGAAGGCGCGGCTGACCGCATTCGGCATGACCAAGCGGCCCGGCCGCTCCGCCGCCAATGATCCGGGCGTCGCCGGCCTGCTGGAGGCGAAGGCCGATGCCATCTGCTTCGTCGCCAAGGCCTCGCGCTATCAGGTGCGCGTGGCGCTGGGGACGAGCGAAGAGGAGAACCTCGCTTCCATCCGCGAGAGCGTCGCCGCCGCCGTGGCGGCCGGCCGCGAGGCCATGGTGGATTGCGAGCATTTCTTCGACGGCTTCAAGGAAAACGCTGCCTTCGCGCTGGACTGCGCCCGCACCGCCTTCGAGGCCGGCGCGCGCTGGGTGGTGCTGTGCGACACCAATGGCGGCACGCTGCCCCATGAGGTGGAGGCCATCGTCGCGCAGGTGACGCAGGTGGTGCCGGGCGATCATCTGGGCATCCACGCCCATAACGACACCGAGCAGGCCGTCGCCAATTCCCTCGCGGCGGTGCGCGCGGGCGTGCGCCAGATCCAGGGCACGCTGAACGGCCTCGGCGAGCGCTGCGGCAACGCCAATCTCTGCTCGATCATCCCGACGCTGCTGCTGAAGGACGAGTTCACCGAGCGCTTCACGCTCGGCGTCACGCCCGAGCAATTGTCCGACCTCACCCATTGCTCGCGGGTGCTGGACGAGATGCTGAACCGCGCGCCCAACCGCCACGCCCCCTATGTGGGCGAGAGCGCGTTCGCCACCAAGGCCGGCATCCATGCCTCGGCCATCCTCAAGGACCCGGCCACCTACGAGCATGTCCCGCCCGAGCGCGTTGGCAACCGGCGCCGGGTGCTGGTGTCCGATCAGGCCGGAAAGTCCAACGTGCTGGCGGAGCTGGAGCGGCTCGGCGTGGACGTGGACAAGGCCGACCCGCGCCTCTCGCGGCTGCTGGAAGAGGTGAAGGAACGGGAATCGCTCGGCTACGCTTCAGCGTGAAGGTGGAGCGCCGCTACAATGCGCGGGGCGAGATGACCACGGTGGCGGAAGCCATCGTCAAGGTGCAGGTGGACGGCGAGACGCTGATCTCGGCCGCCGAGGGCAACGGCCCGGTCAACGCGCTGGACGTGGCGCTGCGCAAGGATCTGGGCAAGTACCAGCCCTTCATCAGCGGCCTGCGGCTGACCGACTACCGCGTGCGCATCCTTGATGGCGGCACCGAGGCGATCACCCGCGTCCTGATCGAGAGCGCGGACGAGACCGGCGCGCGCTGGACCACGGTGGGCGTCTCCCCCAACATCATCGACGCCTCTTTCCAGGCGCTGCTGGATTCCATCACCTGGAAACTGCTGAAGGAAGGCGCCCCGCAATAGGGGCGTCAGCCGCCTGCCTTCGCCGGCGTTGCAAACTTGCGGAAATCGCGGGCCACGCGCTCATAGACCTGCCGCTTGAACGGGATGACCAGTTCGACGGCGCGGTCCAGGCTCTGCCAGTCCCAGTTGACGAATTCCGGCCGGTGCTTGCCGCCGCCGGGCTTCAGGATGTCGATTTCGCCCTCATCCCCGGTGAAGCTGAAGGCGAACCAGCGCTGGGTCTGGCCGCGATAGCGCCCGCGCCACGCCTCCCCGGCGATGCGGCCCGGCAGGTCATAGGTCAGCCAGTCCTCCACCTCTCCCAGAAGGGTCACGGAGCGGATGGACGTTTCCTCGTAAAGCTCCCGCAGAGCCGCATCGATCGGCTTCTCGCCCTTGTCGATGCCGCCCTGGGGAAGCTGCCAGGAATGGGTCATGTCCACATGT
>NCCY01000119.1:10071-10653 GCA_002279855.1 Rhizobiales bacterium 12-68-15 | reverse complement strand
GATAGTCACCTTCTTCGCGGTGCAACATGCCTGATTGTGCATGGCACCAATGCGAGCCTGGTATACCGCCGACCAGATTAGAAGTTTGCCAACCATGTTCGCGCCTGCCTGTGGGTAAGGTGAGGTGCGAGCCCTTCTCCTGCCACGATTTCCGTCCCGTCCCTGCTTTGAACGGTGCATGGGTGCGATGCAGCAAGCGCATGGGTGCAGCAACCCCCTGCGGGCTGGCATGGGCCGGGGGCGGATACGGCGAAGCTCTCGTGTGGATCCAACTTGGCCGCCTGTCCTCCCTTCACCTGAGCATGGCGCGGGCCTGCGGCCGGGCCCTCGGGTGTGGCTTCGAAACTCCCCGGTGCCCGCCCGCACCACCGGCTGACCCGTTCCTCGACTCTGCCTTTGGACTGAGACGGGAGAGACGCGGGCGCGCGCGTGCTTTAGGGGGGCGCTGCCTGATTACGGGTCTGTCTCGGCGAGCCGCCACACGGGCGCCGTCCACAAGGTGCGGGTCGCGCCGATCGCCGGGCAGGGGATAACCGCAAATCTTTCGCGAGGCCTCTGGACCCCCGCATCTGAATTGCGTAT
>NCCY01000119.1:0-10003 GCA_002279855.1 Rhizobiales bacterium 12-68-15 | reverse complement strand
CTCTGACTCCGTTAATCTAGGTTCGAATCCTAGTCCCCCAGCCAAAGCGCTCCCCCATCAGCCTCCGCCAAAAAGTGCCTCTGCCGGGCGACGTCTTCGCGTGCTTTGTGCACGGGTCGATGCGGCGGGTTTTGCCTGTGACGGCAATGGGATTCGCGGTGGGGTGAGGGTTCCTTAACCATACCTGCCGATGATGGAGACCGTGCCCGCGGGCGGTGCGGCAATGGCTTTGAATTGGCGTGGGGCTTTCGGCATGGACAGGCGTGTGGGCGTGGGTGAGGCGGCTTCGAGGCGTGCGGGGCGCGCCGGGATGCGGGCGCTTCTTCTCGCCTCGGTCGCGGTCGTCAGTCTTTTGAGTGCCGCGCCCGCAAGGGCCGATGGCGGTGCGGGCGGCAGTCCTTCGGGCGGCGCGGGCGGGGTGGACAGCACCGCCGGTGCCGGCGGGGCGGGCGGTACGGGTACGGGAACCGGCGCCGGGGCCGGCGGCGGCGCGGGTGTCACCGGCGGAGCCGGTGGATCGGGCGCGATCGGCGGGGCCGGCGGCGCGGGCGGCGCAAGCGCGGGGGCCAACGGCGCGAACGGCGCGTTCGGCACCGGCTATGGCGCGGGCGGCGGCGGCGGCGGGGCACACGGCTATGTGGGCGTGACGGCGCCGACGAGCGTCGTCTGGGGCGGCAATGGCGGTTATGGCGGCAGCGACGGCGGCAGCAATGGCGGCGGCGGCGGGGCGGGCGGCTATGGCGCGGTCCTCAGCGGCACCCTACGGCAACTGGGGCAATACCGGCTATGGCGGCGACGGCGGCACGGGCGGCATCGGCCTGGCGCTCACCGGAACGGGGGTGATCGCCACCATCAGCTCGAGCATTACCGGCGGCAATGGCGGGCAGCTTGGTACCGGCGCGCCGACCGGAACCGGCGGAACGGCGGGAACCAACGGCGCCGGCGGGGTGGGCATTTCGGGTGGGGATGTCACCCTCATCCTCACCTCCACGGCCAGCGTCAGCGGCGGGCTTGCCGGCGACGGCGTCACCCGTGCGGCCGCCATCGCCTTTAGCGGCGGAACCAATGTTCTGGAACTTGGCGCCGGCGCGACTTTGACAGGCGCCGTCACGGGGGCGGATGGCGACGACACGCTGCGCCTCGGGGGCGTGGCAACCGGGACCAATGCTGTGGCGGATCTCGGCCAGCTGGCCGGGTTTGGCACCGTGGAGAAGACCGGCACGTCGCAGCGCGGGTGTGCTGGGCCTTGAGGCCGGCGCCGCCGTGGCAGGCGATGTGACCGTCGCCAGCGGCGGCACGCTGGCGCTTTCGGGCGGCGCCGTGCTTTCGGGCACAGTTGACCTGTCCGGCACGCTCACCACGCGGAATTCCGCCAGCGGCGCGGCGAACACCCTGTCGGGAGGACTGGTGCTGACGGGCGCGGCCACGCTCGATGTGGCGGTGGCCTCCGACCTCAACGTGGCCAGTGCCCTCACCGGGCCGGGCTCGCTGACCAAGCTGGGCGGCGGCATCCTCGCCTTGACGGATACGGCGGCCTATGGCGGCAGCGTTGTGGCGGGCGCCGGCAAGCTGGTGCTCGGGATGAACCAGTCGCTGTCCGGCGCGGTGGCGATTTCCAGCGGCGCGACGATGCGGCTCGACGGCGTGAACAGCCTTGCCGGGGGGCTTGCCTTGTCCGGCACGCTGCTGGCGCAGGCGGGCGTCAATACGCTCTCGGGCGGGCTCTCCGTGTCGGGCACGGGCACGCTCGCTGTCGCAAGCGGCGCGGACGTGATCGTGACCGGAGCGGTCAGCGGCACGGGCGCCCTCGTGAAGGCGGGGGAGGGCACGCTGCTGCTCTCCGGGACCAACACGCATACGGGTGGAACCAGCGTGCTGGGCGGCACGCTGGCGCTGGTGGCCGGCGAGACCCTGACGGGGGCGGTGCTGGTGCAGCAAGGCGCGACACTGGCGCTCGCCGGCAGCAGCACGCTCAATGGTCCGCTCGCCCTTGCGGGCACGCTCGCGACGGTGGGAACCAACAGCCTCGCCGGGACGGTGGTTCTGGCCGGAACGGGCGTCATCGACACCGGCGCCGGTGCCGCGCTGACCGTGGCCGCGCCGGTGTCGGGCAGCGGCGGGCTGGTGAAGGCCGGAGACGGCACGCTCACCCTCACGCAGGCGACAAGCTATAGCGGCGCGACGGTGATCTCCGATGGCGCCCTGGCGCTGGCGGGCGCGGGCGGGATCGCGGGCTCCAGCGGCGTCACGCTGGCAGCGGGCGCGGTGCTCGACCTCTCCGCAACCACCGCCGGCGCGGCGCTCGCCAGCCTGTCGGGCAGCGGCAGCGTGGAACTGGGCACGCAGACCCTCACCCTCACAGGCGGGACAGGGGCCTATTCCGGGAGCATTGCGGGCACCGGCGGGCTGACCGTCTCGGGCGGCACGCAGGTGCTGTCGGGGACTTTCGGCTATTCCGGCGAGACCCGTGTGACGGGCGGCACCCTCTCCCTTCAGGGCACGCTGTCCGCGTCCGACGTGGTGGTGGCGGGCGGCACCCTGTTGGGCAATGGCAGCCTGCAAAGTCTGACGGTGCAGGCCGGAGGGCAGGTGGCGCCGGGGCCGGGCATCGGCACCCTCAGCGTTGCGGGCGACCTCGCTCTCGCCTCCGGCTCCGTCTACACGGCGGGCATCACGGCCGATGGTGCGCATGACCTTATCGCGGCGGGCGGCACCGCCACGCTGGGCGGCGGCACGCTCCAGATCGTCGCCGCGCCGGGCATCTATCTGCCGGGGATGAGCTATGAGGTGGTCACCGCCACCGGCGGCGCCACCGGCGGCTTCAGCAGCGTCCAGACCAATCTCACGTCTGCCTTCCTCGACCTGACGCCTCAGACCGGGGCGGACGGGGTCACGCTGAACGTGACGCGCAACGGCACGTCCTTCATCGACACGGTCATCAGCAACAACGAGGCGCAGATCGCAGCGGCGGTGGAAGCGCTTGCGCAGGGGCGCATTCTCTACAATCTCGTGCTTCAGCTCTCGGCGGCGGAAGCGCGGCAGGCGTTCGACGCCTTGTCGGGCGAGGTGCATCCCTCCTCGGCAACCGTCTCGCAGCAGCAGGCGGTCTATGTGCGCAATGCGGTGGGCGCGCGTCTGCGGCAGTCGGTGACCGCGCCGGGCGCGCAGCCGCTGGCCTATGGCGCGGCCGCCGCGACCGCCCCGCTGGGCGCGGGCCTCGCCCCGACGCTATGGGCGCAGGGCTATGGCGGCTGGGGCAACACGTCCGGAAACGGCAATGCGGCCGGCGTCTCCAACAGCATTGGCGGCTTCCTGATGGGCGCCGACGTGGCCGTGGCGCCGAACGCGCGGGCCGGGCTCTATGCCGGCTTCGGCCAGAGCCAGTTCGAGGCGGAGGCGCGCGCATCGGTCGGGTCGTTCGACGCCTATGACATCGGCGCCTATGCGGGAGCGCAGCTCGGCAACTGGGCGCTGCGCGGCGGTGCGGGCTATTCCTGGCACGATGTCTCGGTCTCGCGCACGGTGGCCTTCACGAACTTCAGCGGCGGGGTCGATGCGGGCTACACCACCGGGGTCGCGCAGGCCTTCGGAGAGGTGGGCTACGACATGGCGGTGGGGGCGGTCGCCTTCGAGCCGTTCGCGGGGCTGGCCTATGTGAGTGTCGGCGGCGTCTCCTTCCTGGAAAGCGGCAGCGTCGCGGCGCTTGCGGTGGATGCAGCTGCCATGAACACGCTCTATTCCACGCTGGGAGTGCGGGCGGCGACCTCGCTGCAGATGGCCGGGCGCACGCTCACTCCGAGCCTGACCCTCGGATGGCAGCACGCCTTCGGCGACACGACGCCCGTAGCGACCATGCTGCTGACGGGCGGAGCCACACCCGCCAGCGTCTCCGGCGTGCCCATCGCGGAAGATGCGCTGCTGCTGGAGGCGGGCCTGTCCTATGGCCTGTCCGCCACCGCAGCGCTGGCGGTGAACTACAGCGGGCAACTGGCCTCCAGCGCCAGCCAGAACGCGCTCACCGCGCAGTTCTCGCTACGGTTCTGACCGGCGGGGGCGTCAGCCGGCGTCCCGAAGGCCGAGCGCGCCGCACAGCCAGTCCCTCAGGGCAGGCGCGTCCGGCGTGTTGATCCAGCCGAGATAGCCGTCGGGGCGCACCAGAAGGCTCGCGGCGCCATAGGTCGCGGCAAACGTGCCGGCATCGTCGCAGACCAGCGTAACGCCGACCGGATCGGGCAGGTCCGTGCCGTGCGGAGCGACCGCGACGGCGCGCAGCGGCAGCAGGCGGGAGAGGGTGGCGGCCTCCGCCTCCAGCGCCGCAAGGGCAGCGGCATCCGCGACGGGGCGGATGAGCACATGATCGGTGCCGCGCAGCAGGTCGAACAGGCGCAGCGGGAAGCCGAGGCCCCGCCGCCGCAGCCCCTGCACGTCCGGCGCCCGGTCGCCTGCCGCCAGTGGCGCGTCGGTCGCCGGCGCGACGATGGGGCTGCCGCGATAGCTCACGCGCATCTGGGTGTGGGCGAGACGATCCGGGGCGCCGCGCGGGCGGCCGAGCGACATGCTTTCCTCGACCGTATCCGCGATCACCTGTTCCGCCACCGGCCGGCGCTCGGCCTCGTAGCTGTCCAGCACGGCGGGGGCCGCGATGCCCTTCAGAACCAGAGCCATCTTCCAGGCGAGATTGTAGGCGTCCTGAATGCCGGTATTCATGCCCTGACCGCCGGTGGGGGGATGGATGTGGGCGGCATCCCCGGCGATGAAGGCGTTGTCGGTGCGGTAGCGCTCGGCGAGCCGGAGCGAGATGCGGAAGCGCGAGGACCAGCGCAGGTCGCTGGCGCGGGGCGGATGCGCCAGCACGCGGTCCGCTGCGGCCTGGATGTCGCTAAGGTCCGGTCCGCGCTGCTCGGTCTGGATGCCGTGGGCCACATCCCCGCCCGCGAGCGCCCCGTCTTCCGCAGGCGCCAGCATGGAGACGCGGTAGCGGCCGTGCTCGGGCAGGGGAATGGCGATGAACATGTCGGGCGGCCCGTCCTCCCCCATCAGGCGCAGCCCGCGCAGCGCCAGTCCGCGCGGCAGCGGCGCTTCGGGCGGGAAATCAAGGCGCACGTCGCCCAGCATGAAGGGGTAGGGCCACGCCTCGCCCTCGAACGGGATGTGGAGGGCCTTGCGGACGGTGGAATGGGCGCCGTCGCAGCCCACCAGATAGCGCACATGGTCCATCTGCAGCCCGTCCGGGCCGTCGAGATCCACCCGCACCAGATCGCCCGCCTGCGTGAAGGAGGCGAGCCGCACGCCGCGCTCCACCGTCACGCCATAACCGGAGAGGTGCGCGGCGAGGATGCGCTCGGTCTCGCCCTGCGGTACGCCGAGGGCGGCATAGGGCAGGTCGTCCAGATCCTGCAGGGCGTCGCGCGCGGGATAGCCGGCGACCTCCGTGCGGGCGCCGGTCAGCCACAGGCCGGCATCCACCATGGCGCGGGCCACGCCCATGTCCTCATAGACTTCCAGCGTGCGGGAGGTGACGCCGATGGCGCGGCAATAGGGCAGGGGGGCGGTGCGGGCCTCGATGATGCGCACGCGCGCGCCGTGGCGCACCAGTTCGCAGGCCAGCGTCAACCCTACCGGCCCCGCGCCCACAACCAGAACATCCGCCATCATCCGCCTCCCGTTTTTCCCATCTTGGCCGAGGCGTCCTCATGGAGGCAATGGCGTGAGGCCGTGGCAGGGCGCAGTGGCAGGGAACAGTGGCATGGAGCACCTGCCATGCCCATATGCGCCTTGACGCTGCCACATGGATGACGCCATGAGGCAGCCGGTCGCGCCGGCCGCAGGCGGCGCTGTTCGATGAGGTCCGCCATGTCCGCGCGCATTCCCACCATGTTGGTCATTCTCGATGGCTGGGGCTGGCGCGACGACAGCGAGGACAATGCGGTGCGGCTTGCCCGCACGCCGAATTTCGATCGCCTGTACGGCGGTTCGCCCCACGCATTCCTGCGCACCTCCGGCCGCGATGTGGGCCTGCCGGCGGGGCAGATGGGCAATTCGGAGGTCGGCCACCTCAATCTCGGCGCCGGGCGTGTGGTCATGCAGGACCTGCCGCGCATCGACACCGCCATCGAGACCGGCGACATGAAGCCCCGGCTGGAAAAGGCCGGTCTCATCGCCGCGCTGAAGGCGAGCGGCGGCACCTGCCATCTGCTCGGGCTGGTCTCCCCCGGCGGCGTCCATGCCCATCAGGACCACGCGGTGGCGGTGGCGCGCATCCTCCACGAGGCCGGCATCCCGGTGAAGATCCACGCCTTCACGGACGGTCGCGACACCGCGCCCCGCTCGGCGGGCGAGTTCGTGGCGCGGCTCGTGGCGGAGCTTCCCGCCGGCGTGCCGGTGGCGACCGTGTGCGGGCGCTATTACGCCATGGACCGCGACAACCGGTGGGAGCGCGTGCAGCGCGCCTACGAGCTGCTGGTCCACGCCAAGGGGGCCCGCTTCGACACGGCGGAAGCTGCGGTGGCGGCGAGCTATGCGGCGGATTTCTCGGATGAATTCCTCAATCCGGCGGTGATTGGCGACTATGCCGGAATGGCGGACGGGGACGCCATCCTGTGCACCAACTTCCGTGCCGACCGGGCACGCGAAATCCTCGACGCCCTGCTGCTGCCGACGTTTTCCGGCTTCGACCGGGGCCGCCGGATCGCCTTCAGCGCGGCGGCGGGCATGGCGTCCTACAGCACCGACCTCGACACCGTGATGGCGACGCTGTTCCCGCGCGAGACGCTGGACATGGGGCTGGGCGAGACGGTCGCCTCAGCGGGCCGCACGCAGCTGCGCATGGCGGAGACGGAGAAGTATCCGCACGTCACCTATTTCTTCAGCGGCGGGCGGGAGACACCCTATCCGGGGGAGGAGCGCATCCTCGTGCCCTCGCCCAAGGTCGCGACCTATGATCTCCAGCCGGAAATGTCGGCGCCGGAACTCACCGACAAGGCGGTGGCGGCCATCGAGAGCGGCGCGTTCGACCTGATCGTGCTCAACTTCGCCAATCCGGACATGGTCGGCCACACCGGCAGCCTGCGCGCCGCCATCAAGGCGGTGGAGACGGTGGACACGGCGCTCGGCCGCATTGCGGATGCCATCCTGTCCATGGACGGCGCGCTGCTGGTGACGGCCGACCACGGCAATTGCGAGATGATGCGCGATCCCGAGACCGGCGGGGCGCATACGGCGCACACCACCTTCCCGGTGCCGGTGATGCTGGTGGGCCGCCCCGGCTTCGCGCTCAAGGATGGCCGTCTTGCAGACGTCGCGCCGACGCTGCTCACCCTGATGGGCGTGCGGCAGCCGGCGCAGATGACCGGCGAGAGCCTGGTGATGAAGGGCTGATACCAGGAGGCCGATGAGCGTTGCTCATCAGCCTCCGGTGATCGCGCCTCGTGCCGGCCGCTCAGCCCGCCGTGCCGTGCTTCGCCAGCGCCTCGTCGCGGATGGCGGAAAGGGTGCGGGTGGGGGTGAGGGCTTCCGGGTCCACCTTGCAGTGGAGGATGGCGGGCAGGCCGCTTGCCAGCGCCCGCTCGAAGGCGGGCATGAACTCTTCCGTGGTCAGCACCGTCTCGCCATGGCCGCCGAAGGCGCGGGCATAGGCGGCGAAATCCGGGTTGCGCAGCTTTGTGGCCGAGACGCGGCCGGGATATTCGCGCTCCTGATGCATGCGGATGGTGCCGTACATGCCGTTGTCCAGCACCACCGCGATGATCGGGATGTCGTACTGGACGGCGGTGGCGAATTCCTGCCCGTTCATCAGGTAACAGCCGTCACCGGCGAAGGCGACGACGGTGCGCTCGGGAAACTGGCGCTTGGCCAGCACGGCGGCGGGCAGGCCATAGCCCATGGTGCCGGAGGTGGGCGCAAGCTGGAGCATGCGGCCGCGCAGGCGCAGATAGCGGTGCAGCCAGGTGGCATAATTGCCCGCGCCGTTGCAGATGATGGCATCCTCCGGCAGCCGGTCGCGCAGGGCTTTCACCACTTCGCCATACTGGAAGCTGCCGGGAAGCCGGGCGGGCGTCTCGGTCCATGCGAGATAATCCTCGCGGCCCTGCCGGGTCAGCGCCTCCCACTTGCCCTGCGGCGCGTCCGCCATCTCCGACAGCGCGGCGGCGAAGGTGCCCGGCGTTGCCTCGATGCCGAGGACGGGCTGATAGACGCGGCCGATCTCGTCGGCGCTGGGATGCACCTGCACCAGCTTCTGGGCGGGCGTGGGAATGGCCAGCAGGCTGTAGGAGGACGACGGCATCTCCGACATGCGCGCGCCGAGCAGCACCAGCAGGTCCGCCTGCTTCACCCGCTCCGCCAGCTTGGGGTTCGGGCTGATGCCCACATCGCCCACATAGCAGGGATGGTCGGAGGGGAAGCGGTCGGCACGACGGAAGGAGGTGGCGATGGGCAGCGCGCAGCGGGCGGCGAAGTCCGCGAGCTGCTGCGTTGCTTCCGGCGTCCAGCGGGCGCCGCCGATGATCACCAGCGGACGCTCCGCCTCACGCAGCAGGCCGGCGAGCTGCGTCATGTCGGCGGGGGCGGGATAGGGCGCCGCCGGCTCCACATAGGCGGCATCCGCCACCTCGGGGGAATGCGCGCGGCGTCGTCGATTTCCACCACCCACTTGGCGATGGAGCCGAACACGGCCTTGTAGTTCACTTCCTGGAAGGCCTCGCGCTCGCGCATTCCGCGCTCGATCTGGCCGACGAACAGGATCATGGGCGTGGAATCCTGCGCAGCGATGTGCACGCCGCCGCTGGCATTGGTGGCGCCGGGACCGCGCGTGACCATGCAGATGCCAGGGCGGCCGGTCGCCTTGCCATAGGCATCCGCCATCATGGCAGCGCCGCCTTCGTTGCGGCAGACGAGAACGTCGATATCGGCATCATGCAACGCGTCCAGCACGGCAAGATAGCTCTCGCCGGGCACGCAGGTGATGCGGTCCACCTTCTGGGCGATGAGTTGGTCAACGAGAATCTGCCCGCCGGTGCGGGGACGTGCGGCCTGCAAGGTCATGTGTCGTGTCCTGAGGATGAACCAAGAGAAGAGGAAAGCGTCAGCCCACCTCGAACGAGACACCCTGCGCCAGCGGCAGGGTGGAGCCGTAATTGATGGTGTTGGTCGCGCGGCGCATATAGGCCTTCCAGCTGTCGGAACCGGCTTCGCGCCCGCCGCCGGTCTCCTTCTCGCCGCCAAAGGCGCCGCCAATCTCGGCGCCCGAGGGGCCAATATTCACATTGACGATGCCGCAATCGGAGCCCGCCGCCGAGAGGAAGCGCTCCGCCTCCCGCAGGTCCGTGGTGAAGATGGAGGAGGCGAGGCCCTGCGGCACGTCATTGTGCCGGGCGATGGCCTCGTCGAGATCGCGATAGCGCATCACGTAGAGGATGGGCGCGAAGGTCTCGGCGCGCACAACGTTCACCTGCTCCGGCATCTCAACCAGAGCGGGGCGGACATAATAGGCATCGGGATGGGCTCCCGCATGCACCCGCTCGCCGCCCGTGACGATGCCCCCCGCCGCCGCAGCCGCCTGAAGGGCCACCTGCATGGCGACGAAGGAGCCGCGATCGATGAGCGGGCCGATCAGCGTGTCCTCCGCGCGCGGATCACCGACACGAACGGAGCCGTAGGCCTGCTTCAGCCGCGCCACGAAGCCGTCATGGATGCTCTCGTGCACGAACAGCCGTCGCAGACTGGTGCAGCGCTGCCCCGCCGTGCCCATGGCCGAAAAGGCGACGGCACGCAGGGCGAGGTCTAGGTCCGCCGAGGGGCAGAGGATGGCGCCGTTATTGCCGCCCAGTTCCAGAATGGCGCGGGCAAAGCGGGCCGCAAGGCGCGGGGCCACCGCGCGCCCCATGGCGGTGGAGCCGGTGGCGGAGACGATGGCGACGCGCGGATCGTCCACCAGTGTCTCGCCGGCCTCCCGCCCGCCGATGATGAGGGTCGAGAGCCCGTCCGGCACGCCGCCGAACCGGGC
>NCCY01000380.1 GCA_002279855.1 Rhizobiales bacterium 12-68-15 | reverse complement strand
GGCGGCGGGACGGTGCGCAGATAGCCGGACACATAGCGGGCCGGCAGCCCCAGCCCGCGCAGGCCCGCAATCATCACATGGGCGAAGTCCTGGCACACGCCCTTGCGCGCCGCGAACGCCTGCGACGGCAGCGTCCTGACATCGGTGGCTCCCGGCTTGTAGGCGAAGCCGTCATGGATGCGGGTCATCACATCCATCGCCGCCTCAAGCACCGGGCGGTCGGCCGCGCAGCTTTCCGCCGTCCATTCCGTGATGGCCGGATCGAGCGGCACGGCGCGCGTCGGGAACAGGCCATGCACGGGAGATGTGGGGCCAAGGTCGAACGTGTCCAGCGCTTCGGCCCGCAAATGGTCGATGATCGGGGTCGCCTGAGGATCGGGCAACACCACGGGGCGCACTTCGATGCGGGCGCGCATGGTGATGTCCAGCCGCTCGTGCGGGGCCTCGAACGTGACGTAGCGGATGGCGTTGCCGAAGAAATCCAGCGCCCGCTCCTCCTCGCTGGGCTGAGGGCGGGTTTCCAGCATGTGGGCGATGACGCTCTGGTGCACGCCGCGATCCATCGGCGTCATGCGCAGCACCTGCCGGGCCGCGCGCACCGGCGCGCCATAGCTGTAAGTGGTGGTCTGGCGGATATCGTAGAGCATCAGAGCTGGCCCGGCCAGGAATCGACGGCGGTCTCCTGGATGAAGTAGTGCGCCGAAATCTCGTCCGACAGCAGCATCAGGTCGCTCTCCAGCGCCTCGAAATCGGCGAGATCGAAGCTGTCCGCATGCGCGGCGGTGAGGTCGGCCTGCATCCGCGCGACGATGCGCTCGGAGAAGGGCGGCGGCTCGTCCGGGTCGCGCCCGGGCAGCACTTTCAGGTGCGCCGCCATGCGCGCCACCTGGAAGGCGAAGGAACGCGGATTGTCGGGATCGAGCAACACGAGATCCAGCACCGGCCCGCGCGCTTCCATCATCACATAGCGGCTGCGATAGGTGATCTGGCTGTCGGCAAGCTGGAGCAGCGCGTTCAGCGCCCCCTGCGGGGCCCCCGGCTCGCCGAAGGTGCGCACGAAGCGCATGAGCGCGATGGAACGCTCGATGCGCCGGCCCATCTCAAGGAAGCGCCAGCCGGTCAGGCGGTTCATGTTCTCGCTGGCGAGCCCGGAAAAGGCCGACAGGATGCGCAGCGCGGAATCCGCCCGCTCATAGGCATCCGCCTCCGACGGGGAGGTGGGGATGGGCGCATCCACGCAGGCTTCGAGATCGACCAGCGCCCGCCAGGCATCCGGCGAGAAGCGGTCGCGGATCACGGAGGCGGCCGCGCGGGCATTCTTGACCACCTGCGGCAGCGCGCCCGGCAGATCGTGGCGCGTCAGCGCCGCCATGGCATAGCGGCCCGGCGTGGCGCGGGCGAGATCGCGGGGCATGGCGCCCCAGGCGGACAGCAGCGTCAGCAGCCGCGTCACCAGCGGGCTCTGGGCCGTCTCGGTCTCGGCGAGCCGCCCGACCAGCGCGCGCACGAGGCGCAGCGTCGCCTCGGCCCGCTCCAGATACCGCCCGAGCCAGAACAGATTGTCCGCCGCCCGGCTCGGCAGCGTGCCGGAGGACCGGCGGATGCGGACATTCTCGGC
>NCCY01000379.1 GCA_002279855.1 Rhizobiales bacterium 12-68-15 | reverse complement strand
CCCGGTCATCGCCATCCTGCGCGCCGGGCCGGCGGGGGCCTTCGCGCCGCTGGTCAATCTCGTCACCAGCGACACCGGGCAGCCGGTCAATGTCTGGTATTTCTGGCTGACCGGCGCCCTGTCCTCGTTCCTGGACAACGCCCCCACCTATCTCGTCTTCTTCAACCTCGCAGGCGGTGATGCGGTGCGCCTCATGGGGCCGCTCGCCGTCACGCTGGAGGCCATCTCGGCCGGCGCGGTGTTCATGGGCGCCATGACCTATATCGGCAACGCGCCCAACTTCATGGTGCTCTCCATCGCGCGGCACCGCGGCGTGAAGATGCCGAGCTTCTTCGGCTACATGATGTGGTCGTGCGGCTTCCTGCTGCCCTGCTTCGTGCTGCTGACCTTCCTCTATTTCCTGTGACGCTCAGCGGCCGGGCAGCACCAGAACGGTGGGCTTGCCCGGCAGCGTCTCGCGGGAGAGGGTCACGGTGGGGGTGGCGGAGCGGGTGATCTCGTACTCCTTGCCGAGCCGCGCCAGAAAGCGGTCGAGGCCCCATGTGCTGAAATAGTGCATGGGGATGACGAGGGGGGCATTGATCGCCTTCAGCGTCTCCACCATGCCCTCCAGGTCCAGCGTGTAGGAGCCGTCCACCGGCGCCAGCACCACGTCGATGCGCCCCAGCGCCTCCAGATGGTCCTGCGTCAGGAGGTGGTGGAGATGCCCGAGATGGGCGATGCAGAGCCCTGCCACCTCGAAGACGAACATGGAATTGCCGTCATAGGCCGTGGAGCCGCCGCTGCGGATGTTGGTGGGCACGTTGCGCACCCATACGTCGTCCACCGTCACCTCATGCTGGGCCGGTCCGCCATTCGGGTTCCAGCCGCGCAGCACATAGGCGATGCCGGGATCGGGATTGTCCGTGTAGTGGGTGTCGTGCGCCCGGTTCATGGTGGCGATCATCGGCACCGTCTTCGGGCGGACATAGTCGTTATAGTCGGTGGCGATGGTCACGCCCTTCGGGCTTTCGATCAGGAAGGTGGCGTGGCCGACAAAGGTCAGCGTCACCGCGGGCGCCTCCGCCGCCACCGGCCGGTAGGCGGCACGCCAGACCTTGGGGCCCTCCGCCACCATGCGCGGGCATTTCTCCGGCTCGGCATGGGCGGGCACGGAAATCGCCAGCAGGGCGAAGCCGCAGACGATTCCGGCGAGACGACCTGACCACCCCATGGCCCGCTCCCTGACTGACGCGTGCGCCCGACACCCGCGCGGACGCGCGGCCGAGGGGGCACGATTGCTTGTCGCAACGTCACTTTCGCCGCGATTGCTGCCGCGCCGCAATCGTGCGTCATTTCACAGCGGCGTGAGGCCGCATGGGAACCGCCAGGCGGGTTCGCGTCTTACCGCCTCAGGCGAAACCGCCACGCTTCAGGAGCGCCCCCATGACATTCGATATCGTCTTGCTTTCGCCCATCATTGCGCTGGTGACGGGCGTCCTCATCCTGATCTTCCCCCGCCTGCTGAACATGCTTGTGGCGGTCTATCTCATTCTCGTGGGCATTCTCGGCCTGATGCCCCATTGATCCTTGACCCAACGCCAGAGTTGAAGGCGCGGTCTCCAGCGGTTAAAGCAACCGC
>NCCY01000378.1 GCA_002279855.1 Rhizobiales bacterium 12-68-15 | reverse complement strand
CCGCCCCATGAGGGCGCAAGATCCTGCGGGGTCAAGGCGTGCGTGGCATCGCCGTTGCCGGAATTGCCCACATTCTCCAGCAGCCAGCCGGCCGCCGCCTGTGCCTTGTCGCCCACATGGGCGAGCAACTGCCCGCCGACCGCGCAGGCCTGGGGCTGGCGATCGCAGAAGCCGCTGATGTCGCTCAGCGCCGACTGCGCCGCGCTCAGCGCCTGCCACGCACCGATCTGCCGCGAGCCGTCCTCCGATGTGGAGATCGGAAGCAGCAGCAGCACGAGCCCGAGCCAGAAGGCCATTCGCAGCAGAAAGAACATCGGCGCCTCGCCTGTCGGGCAACCCTCCATCGCCCGACACCACATCCTAGCAGAGGCCGGCCTGCGGGGCAGGGCGTGGCGGGCATGCATCTAAGGGTATCGTTAACGCTGCCGGCGAAAAGCGCGCCGGCCCTTGCCTCCGTAGGCTTGCGGACCAAGGCTGCGTTGCCGCTTGCGCCCCCGCATGCTAGGACCAAATGAGATAAGATTGCAGTCTCGTGGGGCGGGGCGTTATGAATTATCTGCGACGGGGCCGGGTTGCGCAGAAGCAGAAGACCCGGAAGGCCTTGCTGGACGCGGCCTGCTATTTCATCGATCTCGGCCATACGCCGAGCGTCACCGAGGCGGCCGATCAGGCGGGGATTTCCCGCGCCACGGCCTATCGCTACTTCTCGCGGCCCGAGACACTGGCGCAGGAAGCGGCGCTGGAACGGCTCTCCGCCGAGATGGACGCCATCGCCGCACGCATGACGCCCGGCAAGGACGCGGAAGAGGCGGCCGCCGAGGCCATGTCGCGCTTCCTTGAGATGGTGCTGCGGAACGAGGCGCTGTTCCGGGCCTACATGTCGCTCTCCGCCTGGGGGGATGGTGCGGCACAACTGGGCAGCCGGCGGCTCGCCTGGCTGCGCACGGTGTTCCAGCCCCTGTCCGGCGCCATGCCGCAATACCGGTTCGAGCGTCTCGTGAAGGCGCTCTGCGTGCTTGCCGGCATCGAGACGGTGGTGGTGCTGCGGGACATCTGCGACCTGTCCTCGGAAGAGACCGAAGACACCGTCCGCTGGATGGTCGCAGCCATGGTCCGCACCTCGCTGGAGGTGTGACTGCTGTCTCACAAGGCTCACCTTCGCCTCCCATGCGAAGGTGGCTTGTGAATACCCTCCCATAAGCCCTTGTTCTGTCATGAGGCGCCGCGCGGCTTTGCTGGCCGCGCGGCGTGTCCTCACCGCTCCATGCCGGCCATGCGGGGCAGCCAGAGGGTCAGTTCCGGGATATAGGTGATCGCGATCAGCGCCAGGATCAGCGGCACCAGCCATGGCAGGATGGCCATCGTCGTGCGCTCCACCGAGAGCTTGGCCACCCGCGCCAGCACGAACAGCACCATGCCCAGCGGCGGGTGCAGCAGTCCGATCATCAGGTTCAGGGTCATCACCAGACCGAAATGCACTGGATCGATGCCGAGCTTCAGTACGATGGGCAGCAGGATCGGCACCAGGATGGTGATGGCGGCAATGGTGTCGATGAAGCAGCCGACGAACAGGATCAGCAGGTTCGCCAGCAGCAGGAACACCCACTTGTTGCTGGTGAGGGCGAGG
>NCCY01000118.1 GCA_002279855.1 Rhizobiales bacterium 12-68-15 | reverse complement strand
ATTTGTTGCAATAGCCGGCAAATTGTTACTTTGTGACAGATGCGTGAAGCGGGCAAATGCCCGAGATCGCTGGTGGAAGCCGCATGCGGCTCCCGTTCCGGCGCCTGATCCGCGACGGTGAAATGACGGCACGGTCGGCCGCACCGCAAGCGCGGTCTGCGCTTCGGTCTGCCGGCGCGGGCAGCCGCGTTCGGGGATATCTGCGACTGCAAACCCCGCTGGAATGGCGGGGCAGGCATCACCCACCCGGCGACCGCCAACGAGTCGTGGCGGTTCTCTCACGAACCGTATGCCCGGGGTGCGGGGGCGCTGAAGCATCGGGACCTGGTGTTGGAGCCGCGCCGTCCGCGTCGCGAGACGGCCTGAGTTGGAACCGGCCCGAGATTGAGCGCTGCGCACCAGGCACCTCTGCGCAGAAACAAGAACGGCGCCGGAGGGGTCCCCGGCGCCGATCCGACCGGCCCATTTTTCCTTCTTGTGCTTCTTATTTTACGAAGGTTGACCGGAGTGAACAGATTTCGCCCTATACGATCCCGAGCACCACAGCGCCGATAAAGGCCAGTGCAGTGCATATCTTGGCGAGATCGAAGGCTGAAACGAGCTTCACCTCCAGGCCCTCTTCATTTGGCCGATCTTCACTGCCAATTTAGCAAAGACTTCACTCAATAAAAGCAAATAAACACGCTGCGTTGCAGGAAAACATCATGCGGCGCACCATCCGGCCGTCTGGTATATTGAATTTGTCTGCCTGCACATGTTCGTCCGCTGCCCCGCCTGTCGTTCTCGGCCTCATCGGCCGGCGATACCGCGCGGTGGCGGGACTGCACAGGCACAGGGGGCAGGACGTTGCCCTGTGCTGAAAGCGGGCGCGCCGGAGTGCCGGACAGAGGCGCGCCCGCGTCCCGTCACCCTGCGATGGCCTGCTCCACCAATGCCGCCACCAGAAGCGCGGCCCGGTCGCGGCCGAACCGGCCGACCACCTGCACGCCGACCGGCAGGCCGGCCCCGTCCACCAGTCCCGGCACGTTGATGCAGGGAGAGCCCATGAGCGTCCACAGGCGGTTGAACATGGGCGAGCCGGTCGCGCCCAGCCCTTCCGGTGCCGGGCCGGGGGCGGAGAAGGTGAGCAGCGCATCCACGTCCGCGAACAGGTCCCCCAGCCGCTGGCGCGCGCGCTTTGCGGTGCGGCGGGCCTCGTCATAGGTGTCCACGCCGATGCCAACGGCGGCGTCCAGATGCGCCCGGAGACCGGCGGAGAGCGCGCCGCGATGGTGGTCATACTCGTCCGACAGGGCGATCCAGGCTTCAAAGTCCTGAATGACGCCATGGATGGCGTCGGCGGCCTCCAGTTCCTCCGGCAGGTCCAGCGTGAACACCTGCGCGCCGGCGGCTTCGGCTGCCCGCGCGGCGGCCTCCAGCGCGTCATGGGCGGCGGCGCTCGCCTGCGCGGCGCGCGCGGTGCGCACCACGCCGATGCGCGGGCGCTCGGCGCGCTCCGCCCCGATGTCCAGCGCCCGGCCCGTCATGGCGCCGGCTGCGAAGGCCACGTCCTGAACGCGGGCGCCGAACAGGCCCATGGTGTCGAGCTGCCAGGAGAAGGTCTTCATGCCCAGCGTGGGCAAGGTGCGGAAGGTGGGCTTGTAGCCGACCACGCCACAGAAGGCGGCGGGGCGGATCACCGAGCCGCCGGTCTGGGTGCCGATGGCCAGCGGCAGCATGCCCGCCGCCACCGCCGCCGCCGAGCCGGAGGAGGACCCGCCGGGCGTGTGCGCGCCGTTGCGCGGATTGCGGGTGCGGCCGGGGGTGAGGTGGGCGAATTCGGTGGTCACCGTCTTGCCCGCCACGATGCCGCCCGCGCGCTTCACCTGCGTCACGATGGGGGCATCCGTGGCCGGGCGATGGCCGGCATAGATGGCCGAGCCGTATTCGGTCGGCAGGTCGCGGGTGTCGATGATGTCCTTGACGCCGAATGGAAGACCGGCGAGCGGGCGGGCCGCCACGCCCTCCGCTGCCGCCTGCTGCCGGGCGGCCGCAAGGTCCAGGGTCACGAAGGCGCCGATTTCGGGCTCCCGTTCGGCGATGGCGTCGGCGCACCGCGCCATCAGGTCACCGGGGGAGAGGCGTCCGGATTGGATGTCGAGCGCGAGGTCGCGGGCAAGCAGCATCTTGTATTCTCTGGGTCGGCGGGACGGGGAGGGTGCAGGGGAGGGTGGCAAGAAAACTTGGTCCAGTGAACCTTGAACACGGCCGGACGGATGAACGGGCCGGCGGATCACCGAAATTGCTGGATGGGATCACCAGAATCCATTTGTCCGAAATCCTGCGGCGGGTTAGCTGGCGCGGGCCAGATGTGAAAGCCTACGGTCGCACATGAACATCCTGTCGATCCAGTCCCACGTCGCCTACGGGCATGTGGGCAATTCTTCCGCCGTCTTCCCGCTCCAGCGGCTGGGGGTGGAGGTGTGGCCGATCCATACCGTCCAGTTCTCCAACCACACCGGCTATGGCGCCTGGCGCGGGCAGGTGTTCGATGCCGCCGTCATCGGAGAGCTGATCGAGGGCATCGAGGATCGCGGCCGGCTGGTGGCGTGCGACGGCGTGCTCTCCGGCTATATGGGATCGGCGGACATCGGCGCCGCGATTCTTGACGCCGTGGGGCGGGTGCGGGCCGCCAACCCGCGTGCGCATTATTGTTGCGATCCGGTGATCGGCGATGTGGGGCGCGGCATCTTCGTGCGGCCCGGCATCCCCGAATTCATGCGCGATGCGGCGGTGCCGGCGGCCGACATCGTGACGCCCAACCAGTTCGAGCTGGAACTGCTCACCGGACACCCCATCGCCAGCCGCACGGACGCGCTCGCCGCCTGCGCGCGGCTCCACGCCATGGGGCCGAAGGTGATCCTCGTCACCTCGCTGCACACCGACGAGACGCCGGCCGATTCCATCGACCTGCTCGCCTCCGGGCCGGACGGCCGCTTTCTGCTGCGCACGCCGCGCCTCGACATTTCGCTGAACGGGGCAGGGGACGCCATCGCGGCGCTGTTCTTCTTCCACTGGAAGCGGACCGGCTCCGCCGCGGCCGCCGCGCAGGCTGCGGGCTCGTCGATCTACGGCCTGCTGAAGCGCACCTGCGAGGCCGGCTCGCGCGAGCTGCTGCTGGTGCAGGCGCAGGAGGAATTCGTGCAGCCGACCACCCTGTTCCAGCCGCAGGCGCTCTGAGGCGCCCGCCGACCGCGACAGGGCTGCAACGCTCCCCCGAAAAACCGCGCACGGACGCATAAATTCTGGATACGCGCCGCGCCCGCAAGGCATGATGCGCAAGCAGGGATGCCAAGGGGGCCGGCCGCTGCGCACCGGACGGACAGGCCGGGCGCCGGGGACCGGGGAACAGGAAGTCGGGAACGCCATGCCGCGCCGGTACGTCACGCTTGATGTGTTCACCACACGCCCGTTCGGCGGCAACCCGCTGGCGGTGGTGCTCGACGCCCAGGGGCTGGACGACGCCGCGATGCAGCAGATCACGCGGGAGTTCAACCTCTCGGAGACCGTGTTCGTCCTGCCGCCGCGCGACCCCGCCAATCGCGCCCGCGTGCGCATCTTCACCCCCGCCCACGAACTCCCCTTCGCCGGCCATCCGACGGTGGGCGCCGCCGTGCTGCTGGCGCTGGAGGACAAGGTCCAGAAGGCCAATTTCCTGATCGAGGAGCAGGTCGGCCCGGTCCGCTGCGAGGTGACGGTGGATGTGCGTGCCGGCAACAAGGGCTATGCCACCTTCATCGTGCCGCGCCGGGCGGAACTCCAGCCGTTCGAACGCACCCGCCAGGAATGCGCGGACGCGCTGAATCTCGACGTGTCCGATATCGGCTTCGATGCCCACCGGCCGGTGGTGGCGAATGCGGGGGTGCCGTTCCTGTTCATCCCGCTCGCCAACCTGACCGCGCTCGCCCGCGCGACGCCGGACGGTGCCGCCTTCATCCGCAGCCTCGGCTCCTATGGCGAGTCGCTCTACATCTACACGCCCGACGATGAGGGCGACGCGGACTTCCGCGCCCGCATGTTCTCGCCCGGCCTCGGCATTCAGGAAGACCCCGCCACCGGCGCTGCGGCGGCGGCGTTTCCCGCCGTGCTGCTCGATGCCGAGGCGCGGGTGGACGGGCACCACAAGATCCGCATCGACCAGGGCGTGGAACTCGGCCGCCCCAGCCATATCGACCTTGGCATCCGCATCGCCGGGGGCGAACTGGCCGAAACCACCATCGGCGGCGCGGCCGTGGTGGTCGCCGAAGGTGTGCTCCACGTCTGACCGGGAACGGCCGTGTTCCCGGTTCCGTGATCACGGCGGGCGGGATCCCCCCCTTGGCGAATGGAAAGGGAGGCTTATCTCTCCCCACATTGCCGCGTTGCAGCATATGCGCGACGCTTCCCGCCTAGAGGTGACCCTTGAGCGCTACTCCCACCCTGTTCGACAGCTTCAAGCTGGGCGACATCACCCTGTCCAACCGCATCGTCATGGCGCCGCTGACGCGCAACCGGGCGATCGCCGGCTTCGTGCCCACTCCGCTGGCCGCCGAATATTACGCCCAGCGCGCCGCCGCCGGCCTCATCATCTCCGAGGCGACACAGATCTCCCAGCAGGGCCAGGGCTACCAGGACACGCCCGGCATCTATGACGAGGCCCAGGTGGAGGGCTGGAAGCAGGTGACCCGGGCGGTTCATGCCAAGGGCGGCCGCATCTTCGCCCAGCTCTGGCATGTGGGCCGGGTCTCCCATGTGGACCTTCAGCCGAATGGCGGCGCGCCGGTCGCGCCCTCCGCCATCATCGCGAAGACCAAGACCTTCGTGAACAACGGCTTCTCGGAAACTTCCGCGCCCCGCGCGCTGGACATCGCGGAACTGCCCGGCATCGTCGCCGACTATCGCCGCGCGGCGGCCAACGCCATCAAGGCGGGCTTTGACGGGGTGGAGGTGCACGCCGCCAACGGCTATCTGCTCGACCAGTTCCTGCGCGACGGCGCCAATCACCGCACGGACGCCTATGGCGGCTCCATCGAGAACCGCACCCGCCTGCTGCTGGAAGTGATGGATGCGGTGATCGCCGAGATCGGCGCCGGCCGCACCGGCATCCGCCTCTCCCCCGTCACCCCCGCCAATGATCTTGCGGACAGCGATCCGCAGGCGCTCTTCAACCATGTGGTCGAGCAGCTCGAAACCCGCCACCCGGTCTATATCCACGTGATCGAGGGCGCGACGGGCGGCCCGCGCGACGTGGCTCCGGACTTCTCCTTCGCGGAACTGCGCCAGCGCTATAGCGGCCCGTGGATGGTGAATAACGGCTACGATCTCGATCTCGCCCGCTCGGCTGTGGCCGACGGCAAGGCGGATCTGGTGGCGTTCGGACGGCCCTTCATCTCCAACCCGGACCTCGTGGCCCGCCTGCGCCAGGGGGCGCCGCTGGCCCCCATCGACCAGGCGACGCTCTATGGCGGCGGCGCCAAGGGCTATACCGACTATCCGGTCCTGGAGCCGGCTGCTTGAGCGGCGCCACCCGGATCACCACGCTCGACCGCCTCGACCTTCGGGTCGAGGCGGGGGGCTGGCCCGAGATCGAACCCTTCCGCGCGGAGATCGACGCCGCTTTCGCGGCCCTCAGCGCGGAAAATCCCCACGTCTTCAACGGCCGCGTCTATCTTCTGCGCCACCATGCCATCGCGGATGGCGTGCTCGCGGGCACCTGCTTCGAGACCGATTTCGCCGCCTTCAACTGGTGGCGCCGGCGCGGCATCGACGATCTTGGTGTGAAGAACATCTTCGCCTTCGCGGCGGTGGAAGGGGCGGACGGCACCTTCGTGATGGGTGTCATGGGCGACCACACGGCGTCGGCGGGCCGTATCTATTTCGCCGGGGGCACGCCCGATCCGCAGGACGTGCGCGCGGGCCGCCTTGACCTGCGCGGGTCCGCGATGCGGGAGATGACGGAGGAAACCGGCCTTTCCGCAGACGGCGCGCGGGAAGGGGAGGGATGGGACCTCGTCGAGCACGGCTTGTATTTCGGTCTCATGCGCCGCCTGCGCTTTCCGGTCAGCGGCACCGTGCTCGCGCAGCAGGCCCGCGCCTTTCTGGCCCGCGAGCGCCTGCCGGAACTGAAGGCCATTCATGTGCTCGCGTCCGACACGGATCTCACCCCGGACGTGGTGCCCTTCGCCGCCGATTATGTCCGCTGGCGCTGGGCCGGGGCCTGAACGGCGCGTGCGCCGCCTTGTGCGGGGATCGAAATTCCGATATCAGCGCATTCAGAGAGCAATCGAGAGCGAGCCAACAGCCGTGTCGTCTCACATGACGAACAGCACCGGTCACGCCTCCCGCACCAAGATGGTTGCGGGACACGCTCTCATTCTGCGCGCGCTCCTTCTCCTTAGCCGCCCCTGAGGGCCGGCCGGGCGCTTGGCGCCTTGGCACTCAGGGGTCGAAGGCGAACACCGACAGCGCATAGACGGCCAGTCCCCACGCGCGCGACGGCCGGGAATTCGAGAAGGACGCATCTCATGACCACGACCCCCGTTTCTTCCTCCGCTCCTGTATCGGACGCGGATCGCGTCATCATCTTCGACACTACCCTGCGTGATGGCGAGCAATGCCCCGGCGCCTCGATGACGTTCGAGGAAAAGCTCCAGGTCGCCGAATTGCTGGACGAAATGGGCGTCGACGTGATCGAGGCCGGTTTCCCCATCGCCTCCATCGGCGATTTCGAATCGGTGGCCGAGATTGCCCGCCGGACGAAGAACGCGGTCATTGCCGGCCTCTCCCGCGCCGCGCTGAATGATATCGACCGCTGCGCGGAAGCCGTGAAGCATGCCCGCCGCGGCCGCATCCACACCTTCCTCTCCACCTCGCCCGTGCACATGAAGTACAAGCTCCAGAAGGAGCCCGAGCAGGTGCTGGAGATGATCGTCGCCTCCGTCACCCGTGCCCGCAATCACGTCGATGACGTGGAATGGTCGGCCGAGGACGGCACCCGCACGGAAATGGACTTCCTGTGCCGTTGTGTGGAAGCCGCCATCAAGGCCGGCGCCACCACCATCAACATCCCCGACACGGTCGGCTACACCACGCCCGAGGAATATGCCCGCCTGTTCCGCACCGTGCGCGAGCGGGTGCCGAATGCCGACAAGGCAGTGTTCTCGGTGCATTGCCACGACGATCTCGGCATGGCGGTGGCCAATTCGCTGGCCGGTCTCGCCGGCGGCGCGCGGCAGGTGGAATGCACCATCAACGGCATCGGCGAGCGCGCGGGCAATGCCGCGCTCGAAGAAATCGTGATGGCCATCAACACCCGCTCGGACGTGCTGCCCTATCGCACCGGCATCGAGGCGACCATGCTGACCCGTGCCTCGCGGCTGGTGTCGGCGGTGACCTCCTTCCCCGTGCAGTACAACAAGGCCATCGTGGGCCGGAACGCCTTCGCCCATGAGAGCGGCATTCATCAGGACGGGATGCTCAAGCACACCCAGACCTATGAGATCATGACTCCGGAAAGCGTCGGCGTGTCCAAGACTTCGCTGGTCATGGGCAAGCATTCGGGCCGCGCCGCCTTCCGCGACAAGCTGAAGACGCTGGGCTACGAACTGGGCGAAAACGCCCTGAACGACGCCTTCAC
>NCCY01000377.1 GCA_002279855.1 Rhizobiales bacterium 12-68-15 | reverse complement strand
ATGGCGGCGTTGAACTCGCCGCCGAACACGAAGATGGTGGCGCTGAGATACAGGAACACCAGCGCGATCATCACCGAGGCAAGGCCGGCATAGGTGGTCACGTAATTGGCCGGGAATTCTGCCAGATAGAAGCCGAACACCGCGCCCGCCACCAGCCAGAGCAGCAGCGTCACGGCGATGCCGGGGGCGATCTCGCGCAGGGTGCGGTTTCCTGCCGGCAGCCACTTGTGCGCCACCACCAGCCCGATGATGAGAACGATGGAGGTCGCTCCATAGCGGGCGAGCGTCACGGCGGGGCTCAGATGGCGCACGGCGGGCAGGTTGGTCTCCACGATCCGCCAGATCAGCGGGCCGAGCACCACGAGGAAGGACAGCGCCAGCATGCCCAGCGCGCCCACCAGCACATAGACGATGGATTCCAGCCGCAGCCGGTACCAGGCCCGCTCCTCGCGCGTCTGGTAGGCGCGGTTGAGGCCGATGCGCAGGCTCTCCACGCCGTTGGAGGAAAAGTAGATGGCGAAGGCCACGCCGAAGGTGATCAGGTCCGTGCGGACATGGTTGACCACATTGTAGATCTCCCGCGCGATGGGCTCCGCCACCGCATCGGGCCAGGTGTCGAGGATGATCTGGATGGTCTCGTTGGCAAGCGGCCGCAGATCGAGGAAGGCGGCCAGCGCGGTCACGAAGATCAGGAACGGGAACAACGACATCAGGATGGAGAGGGCGATATGGCTCGCGATCGCCCAGCCATCATCGGCAGCGAAGGTCCAGATCGCGTCCATGACGATGTGATAGGCCCGCCGCACCATGCCCGCCTGCCCGCTCCTGTTCCCCGCGCGTGCCCTGCCTGTGTGGACAGGGGCCCGGCGAGCCATGCTCACCGGACCCCGGTTCTACCCCATCGCCATGAAGGGAACGAGACCTCGAACCGTTCCATCGGATGTCCCCTCCGGCGGAACGGGCTCGCGGTCGGTCGGGCGCGTGTCGTGCCGGTCAGCGCCGGGCGCGTCCCCCCACGGAGAAGGCGCCGGCGCCCGCCACGAAGTAGAACATGGTGCCGCCGATGAGGCCCAGATTCTTCAGGAACTGTGTCTGCTGCATCATCTGCTGCGCGGGCTCGGCGAATTCCCAGAAGCGATGGGCGGTGAGCGTCGCCACCACCACGAAGCCGCCGGCCAGCACCGCCACCACGCGCGGGAACACGCCGATCAGCAGCAGGATGGGCAGGCTGACCTCGACCGCGCCGGCGACCAGCGCCATGACATCGGGGGCGGGAACGCCCATGCGGGTCATGTAGGCAGCGGTCCCGCCGAGATCCATCAGCTTGCGCACACCCGCGGGGAGGAACAGGACCGCGAGCAGGATGCGGCCACACAGGAGCGCGAGATTGTCGATAAACGTCATGATGCAAATCCGGATAACCGGCCCCGTGCCGGCCCGTCCGCTTTGCCAGCGGGCGCGCATGCCGCGCAATGCTGCATTGCAACACAAGGCTGTGATTGCAGAACGGGTCTAATCCGCAGGCCGTCCCGCCTGGAACAGCAGGTGGGCGATCACCGGCAGCGCAACCGAGAGCCCCGCGAAGCGGAAGATGTGGTGGGCGCTCATGAAGGCGGGATCATAGCCGAG
>NCCY01000117.1:7729-9489 GCA_002279855.1 Rhizobiales bacterium 12-68-15 | reverse complement strand
CGCCGTCGTGCAGGCCGCCTTGATGCGGTCTTGGTCACGGTGCACGCCTTCTTCTCCCTCCGCCATGCGGCGGTTCGTATGGAAATGCGCATGTCCGCCGCTCCCGAAACGACGCAGCCCCCCGGCGCGTCCCGCCTGCTCATCTCGCGCGAGGACCTGTCGCGCGCGGCTTCGGCCGGCCTCCTGGATGCCACGCAGGCGCAGGCGCTGTGGGGGTTTCTCGGGGGACGCGCGCAGGCCGGCCCCGAAGAGTCCCGCTTCAGCTTCGGACATACGCTTTATTATTTCGGCGGCCTGCTCGCCATCGGCGCCATGAGCCTTTTCATGACGCTGAGCTGGGATGTGCTCGGCCCGTGGGGCATCTGCATCCTGTCCATCCTCTATGGCGCGGGTTGCTGGGCCATGGCGGAGACACTGTGGCGGCGCGGGTTCACGATCCCCGCCGGGCTGCTGGGCGCGCTCGCCGTGTTTCTGGTGCCGCTCGCCACATGGTCGGCCCAGCATGCGCTCGGGCTCTGGAGCGATCTGCCCGGCGCCGTCTCCGGCGCGCGCTTCAGCCAGTATCATCAATGGATTGACGCGCGCTGGCTGACGCTGGAAGTGGCGACCCTGCTGGCGGGCGCGCTGGCGCTCTGGCGCATGCGGCTGCCCTTCCTCGTCATGCCGGTGGCGCTGACGCTCTGGTACATGAGCATGGATCTGTCACGCTGGCCGGCGGGCGCCGTGGATGCATGGGATCTGGACCATGCGCGGCATGTCTCCATCGTGTTCGGCCTCGCCATGTGCGGCGCCGCCGCCGTGCTGGACGTGATCCGCCGGCGGCAGGGCACGGCGGACTATGCCGGCTGGCTCTATCTGTTCGGTGCGTTCGCGGCCTGGAGCGGCATCACGCTGAGCGACAGCGGCAGCGAACTGGCGCGCCTCGCCTATGCGCTGGTCAATGCCGGGCTGGTCCTGTTCGGCGCGGTCATCGGGCGGCGGGTCTTCACCGTACTGGGCGCCATCGGTGTGGCCACCTATCTGGGCTATCTCGCGTTCGAGCTGTTCGAGGACAGCCTGCTGTTCCCGCTGGCCCTCACGGCCATTGGCCTTGGTCTGGTGGCCATCGGCATCTGGTGGCAGCGGCACGAGGCCGCCATCCACGCCCGCCTCCGCCGCCTCGTGCGGGGCGGCGGAGCGACCGCCACATGACAACGGCCCCGGTCGGGTGACCGGGGCCGTGTCAAATGGGGGATGTGCCGGGGCGTTTGCGGACTACACGTCCACGCTGGCCTTTAGCGCGTTTTCCTGGATGAACTCGCGGCGCGGTTCGACGAGGTCGCCCATCAGGCGGTTGAACAGGTCGTCGGCGGCATCCAGTTCCTTGATCCTCACCTGGAGCAGGGAGCGGGCGTTCACGTCCAGGGTGGTTTCCCAGAGCTGGCCGGGATTCATCTCGCCGAGGCCTTTGTAACGCTGGAGCGAGAGGCCCTTGCGGCCGACATCGGTCACCGCATCGAACAGGTCGATGGGGCCGAACAGATAGGTCTCGTCGCCCTTGCGCCGCAGCCGGGCGCCGCCGTCGAACACGGTGTCCAGCTCGGTCGCCAGCGTATCGAGGCGGCGGGCATCGGGGGAGGCGAGGAAGGCCGCGTCCAGCGCGGTCGTCTCCAGCACGCCGCGCACGGTGCGGGTGAAGCGCAGGCCGGTTTCATCGACGGTGCCGACCCAGCCCCGCTCCATCTCTTCCGCGAGCGTGTCGAGGCGGGCGGCGACGCGGG
>NCCY01000117.1:0-7683 GCA_002279855.1 Rhizobiales bacterium 12-68-15 | reverse complement strand
ACGGCGGCAAGATCGGCCCCGGTGCGCACCTCGCCCGAGGACAGATAGAGCCCGGCCTCTTCAAGGCCGGCCGTGATGAGGTAATCCTCCAGCGCCCGCTCGTCCTTGATGTAGCTCTCGGACTTGCCGCGCGCGACTTTGTAGAGCGGCGGCTGGGCAATGTAGAGATGGCCGTGCTCCACGATCTCCGGCATCTGCCGGAAGAAGAAGGTGAGCAGCAGGGTGCGGATGTGGGAGCCGTCCACGTCCGCGTCGGTCATGATGATGATCTTGTGGTAGCGCAGCTTGGCGATGTCGAAGTCGTCGCGCCCGATGCCGGTGCCAAGCGCGGTGATGAGCGTGCCGATCTGCTCGGACGACAGCATCTTGTCGAAGCGCGCCCGCTCCACATTGAGGATCTTGCCGCGCAGCGGCAGCACCGCCTGGAAGGCGCGGTCGCGGCCCTGCTTGGCGGAGCCGCCGGCCGAGTCACCCTCGACGATGAACAGTTCGGACTTGGCGGGGTCGCGCTCCTGGCAGTCCGCCAGCTTTCCGGGCAGGGAGGCGATGTCCAGCGGGTTCTTGCGGCGGGTCAGTTCACGGGCGCGGCGGGCGGCCTCGCGTGCGGCGGCGGCCTCCGCCACCTTGCCGATCACCGACTTGGCCTCGGAGGGGTTCTCCTCCAGCCAGGTGTGCAGCGCTTCGCCCACCAGGCTCTCCACCACGGGGCGGACTTCGGAGGAGACCAGCTTGTCCTTGGTCTGGGACGAGAATTTCGGGTCCGGCACCTTCACGGACAGGACGGCGGTGAGCCCTTCGCGGCAATCCTCGCCGGAGAGCGTGACCTTCTCCTTCTTGGTCACGCCCGAGCTTTCCGCATAGCCCATCACCTGACGGGTGAGGGCGGCGGCGAAGCCGGTGAAATGGGTGCCGCGATCCCGCTGCGGGATGTTGTTGGTGAAGCAGAGCACGTTCTCGTGGTAGCCGTCGTTCCACGAGAGCGCGGCTTCCACCGTGATGCCGTCCCGCTCCGCGCGGATCACCACGGGCTTGCTGGTCACGGCCTGCTTGGAACGGTCGAGATAGCGCACGAACGCTTCCACGCCGCCTTCATACATCAGTTCCTCGACCTTCGGCTCCGGGCCGCGCGCGTCGGTAAGGATGATGCGGACGCCGGAATTGAGGAAGGCGAGTTCGCGCAGCCGGTGTTCCAGCGTGCTGTATTCGAACACGGTCTTGGTGAAGGTCTCGGTGCTGGGCAGGAAGGTGACGCGGGTGCCGCGCTTGCCGGCGGGCGCCTCGCCCACCACCTTCAGGGGTGCTTCCGCATCGCCGTGCCGGAAGCGCATGTAATGCTCTTTCCCGTCCCGCCAGACCGTCAGGTCGAGAAACGAGGACAGCGCATTCACCACCGAGACGCCTACGCCGTGCAGGCCGCCGGAAACCTTGTAGGAATTCTGGTTGAACTTACCGCCCGCATGCAACTGGGTCATGATGACTTCGGCTGCGGAGACGCCTTCTTCGTGATGGATGTCGGTGGGGATGCCGCGTCCGTCATCGGTCACGGTCACCGAGCCGTCGGCGTTCAGGGTGACGGTGACTTCCTGCGCATAGCCGGCGAGAGCCTCGTCGATGGCATTGTCCACCACCTCGTACACCATATGGTGGAGGCCGGAGCCATCGTCCGTATCGCCGATATACATGCCCGGCCGCTTGCGCACCGCGTCGAGGCCCTTCAGGACCTGGATGGATTGCGCGCCATAATCGTTCGGGGATGCCGCGGCAGCGGGCTCGGCCATGGGGGTCTCTCGAATCGTTGGAGGCGTTGGACTCTTGTACCGCAAAGACGCGGTTATTTGGTGGCAACCGTCACGGCGGCGCCGGCCATCGCGACCCCGCAGGCCCGGTTCAGCCAGCGCATCGCCCGGCTGGAGGCGATGAGCCGCCGCGCCCGGTCCGCGATGAGCACATAGACGGCGAACACCACGGCCAGAACCACGGCGATGACCGCGCTCATCTCGGCAAAGCCCAGCAGGGTGAGATGTTCCAGATCAATCAGCGTCGGCAGCAGCGCGAGATAGAAGGCCATGGTCTTCGGATTGCCCATGGACAGCGCCAGCCCCGCCCCGAACAGGCCGAGCGGCCCGCGCTCCGGCGCAAGGGTCGCCTCGGACGGCGGCTGCGCCGGCTCGGTCCAGAGGCGATAGGCGAGATAGAGCAGGTAAGCCGCGCCCGCGAGCCGGACGATGACGAAGAAGCTGCCCAGCGTCGCCGCCAGCGCGGCAAGGCCGAGGCACGCGGCTGCCAGCCACAGCATGTCACCGAGCGCGAGGGCCGCGATGAAAGCGGCGGATCCCGCCCGGCCACGGGTCAAGGTCCGCGCCACAAGCGCCACCACGGCCGGCCCCGGAGACATGGCCGCCAGCGCGAGGATGCCCGCGAAGAAGGCAAGTGTCGCAAAATCCATGCCCGTTCCTGTGCGCGTACGCGCGCGCAGGGTCAAGCCCCGCAGGCCGGCTTCGGGCGATTCTGGCGGCAGAACCGCTGTAAGGCGCCTGTCAGCCGGCCCGTATAGGGTCAGGGTCAATCCTCAAGCGCCCCATCAGGAGGCACCCATGACCCGCAAGACCGATCCCGCCGCTCCGCCCGCGCCCGCCTCGATCCGCCTCGACGACGAGGCCCTCGGGCAGGTGGCGGGCGGCAAGATGGTCACGCACCAGCGCAAGCCCCGCGGGCGTGCGGCCCTCGTCAAGATGACCCAGCAGATCAATGAAGCGATCCGGAAGGGTCAGCCGAAGGCTTGATGGGGGGCCCTCAGCCCGCGCGGCGCTGCCCCTCCTCGTCGGAGCGGCCGATTTCGGCGAGGTGGCTGTGCAGGGAGAGCCGGTCCAGCGTGCCGAGCGGCAGCGCGGCGAAGGCGCGGACCCGGTTGCGCAGATACTTGAACGTCACCTCGAACGCCCGCTCGCGCGCGATGGGCGATCCCTCCACCGCAGCGGGGTTTTCGATGCCCCAATGGGCGGTCACCGGGTCGCCCGGCCATTCGGGCGCAATCTCGCCGGCCGCGTCGTCGCAAAGGGTGAAGATGAAGTCCATCTTCGGCGCGTCTGGCGTGAGGAAGTCGGAGACATTCTTCGCCCGCAGGCCTGTGATGGAGCACCCCTCCGCCACTAGCGTCTCGATGGCGAGCGGATGGATCTCACCGGAGGGATCGGTGCCGGCCGAAAAGGCCTTGAAGCGGCCGCCGCCATCGCGGTTCAGGATCGCCTCCGCCATGGCGGAGCGGCCCGCATTGCCGCTGGAAATGAACAATACGTTGTAAGACTTGAGATCGTGAGCCCCGGTCATGTGCCCTCCGTCAGCGTGCCCGTGTAACGCCTGCCCGCGGGACACATCCCACGGCGCTCGTGACGGGCTTGTGACGGTAGGATGGACGGGGTCGATGCCCCCGGATCACATCACATAGACACGGGTGCCCAGCGGCACGCGCTCATAGAGATCGATGATGTCCTGGTTCAGCAGGCGCACGCAGCCGGACGACACCTGCTCGCCGATGCTCCACGGCTCGATGGTGCCGTGCAGGCGGAACATGGTGTCGCGATCGCCGTCATAGAGATAGAGCGCGCGCGGGCCGAGCGGGTTTTCCTCGCCGCCGGGAAGGCCGCGGGCATAGGGGCCATAGCGCTCCGGCTGGAGGCGGATCATGTTGGGGGTTGGGGTCCAGCTCGGCCACTTTTCCTTGCGCTTGATGGTCGCCCAGCCGCGATAGGAATAGCCCTGCTTGCCGACGCCGACGCCATAGCGGATCGCGCGTCCGCCGGGCTGGACGAGGTAGAGGAAGCGCTGCTCCACATCCACCACTATGCTGCCGGGCGGGTATTTGCCGGAGAAGGCCACTTCCTGGCGCAGATATTTCGGGTCGAGCTCGCTGACATCAACCGCGTCCACCGGGAACGGCTCGGATCCAACCGGGCCGTACATGGATACGGCCGGGCTCAGGGTCGGGCTCGTTCCCGTCGTCTGGCAGGCTGCAAGAAAGAGCGGTGCACCGAAGACGAGGAGACGGCGACTGATCTCGGCAGGCTTCTGACTGTCGCTGGCCATGGGTCCCCGGCAATAAAGCGAATCACATGAAACATGGTTACCACGCGCGCGAATCCCTAAGGGTTGCCGCGTGGACACACCGCTTCCAAAACCCGAGCCTGCGCAAAAAGTTCTCCCGAAAACGTGAGGCTGCGATCACGCCTGCGCGACGTGGACTTCGCCGGGACGCACCGTGAAACGCTCCGCCTGTTCGAGGGCGGCAAAGGCGGAGGGGTCGGCGCCGGTCATGAACACCTGCGCGCCCAGCCCCGCCAGCGCCTGGAACAGGCCCTTGCGCCGCTCGCCGTCGAGATAGGCCACCACGTCATCCAGCAGCACCACGGGCGCCAGTCCCTGCATGGCCGCTACAAGGCGCACATGGGAGAGGGACAGCCCGACCAGCAGGGATTTCTGCTCGCCGGTGGAGCAGCGCGGCGCGGGCAATTGCTTGGGACCGTGGGTGACGATGAGGTCGCACAGATGCGGCCCCTCCAGCGTCCGCCCCGCCGCCTTGTCCCGCGCCCGGCTGTCCCGCAGGAGCGCGCGATAGCGGTCCTCCACCTCCAGCGCCGGGCGCTCGGTAAGCATCTGCTCGATGCGGCCGTCGACGGCGACCAGCGCGAAGGGAAAGGGCGAGGCATCGTCCCGTGCCGCCGCGATCTGGCCGGTCAGCCGGGCCACGGTCTCCACCCGCGCGGCGGACACGGAGATGGCGATGTCCGCCAGTTCCTGCTCCACCGCATCCAGCACCCGCGCATCGCCATCCTCGTCCAGCAGGCGATTGCGCCCCCGCAAGGCCCGCTCCAGCGCGTTGACGCGCGTGCCGTGGCTGGCGTCCACCGCCAGCACCAGGCGGTCGAGGAAACGGCGGCGCTCCGATGGCGGGCCGACGAACAGTCCGTCCATTTCGGGGGTCAGCCAGACCACCTTGAGATGATCGAGAAAGGCAACGGGAGAGGAGACCGGCTGCCGGTCGATGCGGCAGCGGCGCGGGGCGGGCGTGTCGGCGCGGGCGTCCATGCCGGTGCCGAGCTGGGCCTCCCCCAACGCGCCCTCCACCTGTGCGGAGACCGCCCACGCGCCGTCCCCGGCGCTGTTGGCCATCTCGTCCAGCCGCGCGCGGCGCAGGCCCCGGCCCGGAGACAGGAGGGAGATGGCTTCGAGAAGGTTGGTCTTGCCCGACCCGTTCGGTCCGGTGAGCACCACGGGCCCCGCGCCGAAGGTTGCGCTGGCGGCGGGGTAGGAGCGGAAGCGGGTGAGGGCCAGTCGCCGCACCCGCGCGGCCGGCGGGCGCAGGGCGGCGTCAGGGGTGGTCACGGAGGGGGCTGCGCTCACACCCGCATGGGCATGAGCACGTAGAGCGCATCCGCCTTCGTGCTGTCGCGCACCAGTGTCGGCGAGCCGGGATCAGCCAGCTTCAGCTCGGCGGTGTCGCCTTCGAGCTGGGAGGTGATGTCCAGCAGATAGCGGCTGTTGAAGCCGATATCGAGCGCCTCGGCGCTGTACTCGACCTCAAGCTCTTCCGTCGCGCTGCCGGAATCCGGGTTGGTGACCGAGAGAACCAGCTTGCCTTCAGACAGCGAAAGCTTGACCGCGCGGCCGCGCTCGCTGGAGACGGTGGAGACGCGATCCACCGCCGCAGCGAAGTCCGCCTTGTCCACCACCAGCAGCTTGTCGTTGGCCTGCGGAATGACACGCCCGTAATCGGGGAAGGTGCCGTCGATGAGCTTCGAGGTGAGCACGATGGCGCCGACCGCGATGCGCACCTTGGTGGGTGACAGGGAGACGGTGACCTCGGCGTCCCGGTCTTCCAGCAGCTTCTGGATTTCCGCCACCGTCTTGCGCGGCACGATCACGCCGGGCAGGCCGGCCGCGCCCTGGGGCGCCGCCAGTTCCGCCTGCGCGAGGCGATGGCCGTCGGTCGCGACAGCGCGCAGCGCGGCGCCGCCAAGGCCGGCCGATTCGGCCACATGCAGATAGATACCGTTGAGATAATAGCGGGTCTCTTCGGTGGAGATGGCGAACTGGGTCTTGTCCACCAGCCGCCGGAATTCCGAGCTCTTGAGCTTGAAGGCGTGGCTGAACTCGCCCGCCGCAAGATCGGGGAAGTCGGTTTCCGGCAAGGTCTGGAGGCTGAAGCGCGCCCGTCCGGCGCGCACCGAGAGCGAGCCGCGCTCGCCGCCGGCTTCCAGCTGCACCTGCGCGCCCTCGGGCAGCTTGCGCACGATGTCATAGAGGACGTGGGCGGGGACGGTGGTGGCCCCGGCCTGCGCGACCTCGGCGGGGAGCGTCTCCACCACTTCGAGATCGAGGTCGGTGGCCTTCAGTTCGAGGCCCCGGTCGCCGGCGCGCATGAGCACGTTGGCAAGAATCGGGATGGTGTTGCGGCGCTCGACCACCCGGTGGACATGGCTGAGCGACTTCAGCAGCTCGGCGCGTTCGACAATGACCTTCATGGCCGGACCCGTGACCCTTCGCTCAGGGAATTTCAATCAAGGCGGCTGGCGCCACCCCGCCCGCATGCCGGATGGGACGCGGGGGCGCCGACATTGCCGCCATGGCGGCGGCAAAGCAAGTGCACCCGGCGCTTTTCCCCGTATCCCCCAGGATCGCATCTGCCATCACGGGGAGGGGAGGGGCGGTCACTCGTTGACGAGGCGCTTCAGGCTTTCGATCTCGTCCGCCAGCGTGCGGTCGGAGGCGATCAAGCCGTCGATCTTGCGCACCGCATGCAGGACGGTGGTGTGGTCGCGGCCGCCGAAGCGCCGGCCGATCTCGGGCAGGGAGCGCAGGGTCAGGCTCTTGGCCAGATACATGGCGATCTGGCGCGGCTTGACCACATTCGCGGTGCGGCGCTGGGACAGGATGTCGGCGCGCGTCACGTTATAATGCTTGGCGACGACGCGCAGGATGTCTTCCACGCGCACCCGCTTCGGGTCCGCCGGGCGGATCAGGTCGCGGACGGCGGTCTCGGCCATTTCCAGCGTCACAGGCTCGCCCGTGAGGCGGTTGCAGGCGAGCAGCTTGTTCAGCGCGCCGTCGAGATCGCGCCCGCTCTGGCCCACATTGCGGGCCAGCAGCTCAAGCACCGGAACCGGAACGCTGAAGCCCTGATGCTGCTCGGCCAGAGCCGCCGCGCGCGCCTTGAGAATCTGCAGGCGCAGGTCTTCTTCCAGCGGCGCCAGTTCCACCACCAGTCCGCCGGCGAGGCGCGAGCGCACCCGGTCCTCCAGCGCGTCCAGTTCGGAAGGCGGGCGGTCCGCCGCCACGATCACCTGCCGCCCGGCATCCATCAGGGCGTTGAGCGTGTGGCAGAATTCCTGCTGCATGTTCTTGCCGGTCAGGAATTGCAGGTCGTCGATGAGCAGGGTGTCGATGCTGCGCAGGGCATCCTTGAAGGCGATGGCGGCATGGCTCTTCAGCGCAGCCACGAAGCCGTACATGAAGCGCTCGGCGGTCAGATAGACCACCCGGCGGCCACGGCTGGCGCCGGCCCATGCCACCGCCTGAAGCAGGTGCGTTTTGCCGAGGCCAACGGGGGCATGAAGATAGAGCGGGTTGAAGATCGGCGCGGCGCCTGCCGCCGCTTCCGCCACCTGGCGGGCTGCGGCGTGCGCAAGG
>NCCY01000116.1 GCA_002279855.1 Rhizobiales bacterium 12-68-15 | reverse complement strand
CCCCGGCACGGAACTGCGCATCGTGGAAATCCTCGCCCGCGCGGCCCGCGATCTGCGGGAGGCGTGAGCACCACGCCCCCACGTGCCGGAGGCGTGCCCCGGGTCAGGCCTCCGGATAGAGCGGGCGCAGCCCCTCTGGGCCCCGCCGCTTGCGGCGCGCGGCGGCGGTGGCGCCCGTCTCCTTGCGCCAGGCGGCGAGAAACCCCTTGCCGTCCCAGTGGCCGCCGGGCGCTCCGAACAGGTGGGCGCGCAACTCGCGCAGGGCCGCCTGGAATTCGGCCGTGCGCGGGGCCGGCTCGGCCAGCCCCCGACCGGTCGCGGTGCGGCTGAGGTCGAGATAGGCGGCATAGGTGGCGGCCGCGTCATTGGCCTTTGCCGCGCGGGTCAGCGCCTGCTCGCTCCCCGCGCGCGCTGCGGACGGGGCGAAGCCCAGACGGGACCGGGCGGGGACAGCGCCCCCTGCGGTTCGGCTCCGCCGTCGCAGCAGGGCGGGAGCGAAGGCCAGCGCCACCAGCAGCGCGAGGCCCAGCGCCAGCGCGCCCAGCCATCCCGCATCCCCACCCTTGAGCCGGCTCCAGACCTCCCCGAGCCCCGCAAGCGCGGAGAGCAGGCCGGCGGTGAGGATGGAACTCCCGGCCGCAGGCGGCGGGGCTGGCTGGGGCACGTCCTCGCTGCGGGTGGCCCCGGTGGCCGGCGCCTCGGCCTGCTGCGGCGTGGGGGCTGCGGCACCCGGAAGGGCGGCGACGGTGAGTGTCACGGCGGGCAGGGTGGTCTGCTCCTGCGCCTTGCGGTCCGTATTCCACCAGCCGATGGTGACCGGCGGCAGGGTGAACGTGCCCGCGCGGCTCGGCACCACGGCGATCACCTTGGTGAGGGCCGCCCCCTGCTGCCGGTCGATCACCGCGCTGTTTGTTTGCGTGTCTTCCTCATACTGCCGCAGGCCATCGACATCGGGGAGCTGGAGCGGCGGCATCTGGTTGGGGCTCGCGCCCACCGCCTCGACGATCAGGGTGCGCGTCAGGGTTTCGCCCACCCGCGCCCTGGCGGGATCCCCCGACCAGCTCTGGCGCACCGTGACCGCCCGTGCCGGCAGGAACCAGCCCTCGGCCTGCGCTGGTCGCGGCAGAACCTCCACCGTCACCTTGTCGGAGTGGAGGCTGACCTCCTGTCCGCGCGTCAGGCTGCCGTCGAGCCAGGGCATCGGCACATTGCCCCGCCCCAGCATGCGCGCCATCTCGGAGGGGGAGGAATTGTAGGGCACCGGAATGGTGGCCTTCAGCGTCACGGGTTCGATCTCGATAGGCCCGCTGCGCTGGGGGGTCATGATGTAGGTCTGCTGCACCACATGGTAGCGCGTCTTGCCGATGGTGCGGACATAGCTGTCCTGCTGGCCTTCCTCGCGGAAGCTGGCGCCTTCGGCCTTGATCTGGTTGATGGAGCCGCTGCGCATGCCGAGGCTGTCATAGACCCGCACATAGACCGGGATCTCGCCCTGGGCGTAGACGGTGCCCTTGCCCACGGTCACGTCGATGAAAAGGGGTCGTGTCTCTTCCTTGGCGGGCTGCGCAGCGGCCGTCACGTCGATGCGGATCGGCGCGGAGGTGGCGCCCGCGAGGCTGAAGGCGGGAATGGTCAGCGCGCCCGCGCGCCGGGGCGCGAGGGTCAGCACCCAGTCATTCACCGTCACGGGCTTGCCATCCACCACGGCCTGCCGGCTGCCGCGCCGCCGGTCGAGGATGGTGAAGTCGCGCGTCAGGGCGGTGAGGTCGGGAGGCTGGGCACTGTCGCCGCCCGACAGGCTGATGATGAGGGTCACGCTGTCCCCCATCTCCAGCGCGGTGCTCTCGATGCTGCTCGTGAGCGTCGCTGCGCCGGCCGGGGCGCAGAGCAGGATGAGAGCGAGGCTGAAAGCTGCGAGCCGGCGCATCAGCGGTCCTCTTCCACGGTCGGGCGCAGAATGCCCGTGTAGTGGGCGCGAATGCGCGCGCGCAGCAGGCCCACCGGATCGTCCGGCACCATGCGCAGGGTCTGTTCGCGATTCTGGTCCTGCTCCGACATGGGCTGTGCAGGTGCCGGCTGGGCCGCCACCGGAGGCGGCGGCTGCTGTGCCTTGTCCTGACTGGCCGGATCGGGCTTTGCGGGTTCCGGCTTTGCAGGCTCCGGCTTCGGCGGCTCGGGTCTGGCGGGTTCCTGTTTGGCCGGGTCCTGTTTGGCCGGATCCTGTTTGGCAGGGTCCTGTTTGGCCGGGTCCTGTTTGGCAGGGTCCTGCTTCGCCGGATCAGGCGTCTTCGGATCGGGTTTCTTCGGATCAGGCTTGCTCGGGTCCTGCTTGGCCGGGTCCGGCTTCGGCGGAGGCTGCTGCTCGCCGGGCTTCTGGTCGTTGGGCTTCTGATCCTGCGGCTTGTCGGGCCTGGAGGGATCTTTGGGGGCGTCCTTGTTCTGGTCGCCCTTGTCCTTGTCCTGCTGCTTGTCCTTGTCCTGGCCGCCTTCGGGCTGCTTCTGCGGGTCGTTGCCCTGATTCTGATCCTGCTGGTTTTGCTGGTTCTGCTTCTGCAGCGCCTTCAGCACGAGGTCGCGGTTGAAGGCGGCATCGGCATCCTTGGGGTTGGCCGCCAGCGCCGCGTCATAGGCGGCCACGGCCTCCTTCAGCTTGCCTGCCCGCGCCAGCGCGTTGCCACGGTTGAAGTCGGCGCCCTGCTGCCCGGCATAGGCGGAGGCGGCGCGCTCGAAGTCGCCACCGCGATAGAGCGAACTGGCCTGCCAGGAGGGATCGCGGAAGGTGGTGGCAGCCGTGCCGTAATCCTGCGCGGCAAAGGCGTCGGCGCCGCGCTGGTCCGGTGTGCGCCAGAGTTCGTTCCAGGCAAGGCCGGCGGCGGGGTCGTCCTGTCCTTGCTGGGCGTGGGCGGGCTGCGCGAGGAGCGCGCCGGCAAACGTCAGCGCCAGCACGGCGATGAGACCGCGCCGGAAGGCGAAGGCGGCGAGCGCCGCGGCGCCCAGCACCAGCCACGGCCCCATATCCACCCACTGGTCGGCCACCAGCCCGCTCTGCTGGAATGGCGCCTGTCCGGCCGGAAGGGTCGGGCGCGCCAAAAGGGCGTCAAGGTCGCGTCCGTCAGCGGTGACACGCTCGAACCGGCCGTTCCCGGCCTGCGCGACCTCCTGAAGCCCGGCAGCATCGAGCCGCGTCATCAGGGGCTTCCCGTCGCGCGCCTTGAGAGGGCGACCGTCAGGGCCGGTCATCGGCAAGGCGGTTTCGCCGCCGATGCCGAGGACGCTGACATGGTATCCCGCGCTTGCCGCCGCCCGCGCCGCCATCACGGTGCGCTCGGGCACATCTCCCGGCCCGTTGGTGACCAGGAGGATGCGGCCGCTCCGCGCGCCGGTATTCTTCAAAAGGTCCACGCCCTGGCGGATGGCAAGGTCCGGGCGGTCGTTGAGCACCGGCATGAGATCGGTGGCGAGTTCCGGCAGCATCTGCGCGATCACACGCCCGTCCTCGGTGAGGGGCGCGGCGACGAACGGCGCATCGGCGAAGATGACGAGAGCCGCCTGCCCGCCGCGCATGCGCCTCAGCAGGTCGTCCACCTTGTGGCGCCCGGCCGTGAGGCGGTTGGGGCTGGCGTCGGTCGCATTCATCGACTGGGCAAGGCTCATCACCACCACGGTCGGATCGACCTCTTCCAGCGCGGGCGCCGGCACCTTTTCCCAGGCGGGGCCGGCGGCGGCGAGCGCGGCGAGGGTCCAGCCGATGGCAAGCAGCACCAGCGGCCATTTTCCGCGCGCGCTGCTCTCGCGCACCGCAAGGTGGCGCAGCAGGTGCGCCTCGACGAGGCCGCGCCAGTCGTCCTGTCCGCGCCCCGCGCGATGCCAGGCGAAGGCGGCCAGCAGCGCCGCCGGGATCAGCGCATAGAGCCAGTCCGGCCGCAGGAAATGGAAATCGGGCGGCAGCAGGCTCATGAGCGGGCCTCTTCCGCAAGGGAGGCGGGCGCACGCCGCGCACCGCGCGACAGCTTGGGCACCGCCAGCGCGGCGCCCAGCAGGAAGCTCAGCAGCAGCGCCGCCCCCAGAGGCCACTGGAACAGGGTGACGGAGGGGCTCACAAAGCGCGGCTCCCCGGCGCTGGGCTCCATGCGGTTGATGTCCGCATAGATCCGCGCCAGCCCTTCGGAGTCGCGGGCACGGAAATAGCGGCCGCCGGTCATCTCCGCGATCTGGGCGAGGGTGCCCTCATCCAGATCGGCGGAGGGGTTCACCACCCGCTGTCCCGCGCCCATCTGGTCCGCACCGACGCCGATCGTGTAGATGCGCACCTGCTCCTGCTTGGCGGCTTCCGCCGCCGACAGCGGTTCAAGGACGCCGGACGTATTGGCGCCATCGGTGAGCAGGATCAGCAGGCGCTGGTCCACCGGGCGGGTGCGCAGTGTCTTGACCGCAAGGCCGATGGCATCGCCGATGGCGGTTTCCTGCCCCGTGAGCCCGATGGCGGAGGAGGCGAGCAGGTTGCGCACCACGGTCCGGTCGAAGGTCAGGGGCGCCTGCACATAGGCGCGGCTGGAGAACAGGATCAGGCCGATGCGGTCCCCCCGCCGGCTGTCGATGAAAGCATCGGCCACCGCCTTGACGATGGAGAGCCGGTCGGTCGGCCGGCCATCCTGGGCGAAGTCCTTGCGCGCCATGGAGCCGGACAGGTCCACCGCCAGCATCACGTCCCGCCCTTCCTGCGGCAGCGGCACCGGCCGGCCCACATAAGCGGGGCGGGCGGCGGCGGCCACAAGAAGCAGCCAGATCAGGCTCAGCAGGAGCAATCGCCCGGTGCGGGCGCGCCGGGCCGATGATGACACGAGGCCCGCGGCCTGCATCTCGCCGAAGAAGGGCACCTTCAGCGCGCCGGCGCGAGACGCGCGCACCGGGGAGGCGAGCCAGCGCACCAGCAGCGGCAGCGGGAGCAGGGCAAAGGCCCAGAGCCATTGGAAGGTGATCATGCGTGCCCCCGGATCCAGCGGGCGACGGCCGTGGCAAGCGCCTCGCGCTCGATCCCGGGCGGGGGGGCGGCGCCGGGCGGAAGATAGGGCGCAAGCGCGAGGAACGCGCCGATGTCGGCCGGCAGGCCGCTCTTGCCGCCGGTGAGGAAATCCTGCCAGGCCTGCCCGGTCAGGCGCGCCGCCTCCGGGGCACCGGGGGTGCTGACGAGGATGCGCCGCATCAGCAGCGCGCCCTCGGCGGCAAGCGTGCGGGTGTCGGGAAAGCGGGCGGTGTCGCTGGCCATGGCGCGCCAGTCCCGCGACACCCGATAGGCCAGTGTCTGCCGGCGGCGCCATTCCATGGCGGCGGCGATGACCAGCAGCAGGAGCACGAAGCCGGCCAGCATCCACCAGCCGGGCGCAGGCGGCCAGAACGACACCGGGTCCGGCAGGCGGATGTCGCGCAGTTCCGCCAGCGGATCGCCCGCGCCCGACAGGTCGGGCGGCGGCGGAAGATCGAAACCGGAGGCGGGAGGAGCGCCGGGGGCCGGCGCCGCCGTGCCGGCGCCGAAAGGCGTGAAGGCAGGCGGGGCACCCGGCGGTGCGGCGGCCTGGGCGAGACGGAGGGGCGTGCCGCTCATGCCGCCCCCCGTCCGAGGTCGAGGCTCGCCAGCAGGTCCGCCGGGTCGGATCCGGTCTCCAGCGGCAGCATGTCCATGCCCCGGGTACGGCACAACTCTTCCAGGATGGCGCGCCGGTCTGCGAGGCGCCGGGCATAGGCCTCGCGCGCCTTGCGGCTGTCGGCGTCGAGGAGAGCGACGCCCGTCCCGTCGCTGACCCGGTAAAGGCCGCGTCCGGGCGCCTCCGCTTCCAGCCGGTCGAACAGGAAGATCAGGCTCACCTGCGCATGAAGGGAGAGCCGCCCCAGCTCCAGCAAGGCGGCGTCGTCCAGATCATGGAAGTCGCTGAGCAGGAAAAGCCGCGTGCCGGGCCGGCTGGCATGGCGTAGGCGCGACAGGCCATCGCGCAGCCCCGGTTCCGGCGCGAAGGCAGGCGCGGAGAGGCCATCCGCCGTCGCATCCGCCATGGCCTTGACCAGAGCCAGCAGGTTGGCGCGGCTGCGTTGGGGGCGATGGGCGGCAATGCCTGACGAGGTCAGCAGCACCCCGCCCACCCGGTCCCCCCGGTCCGCCGACTGGAAGGCGAGCATGGCCGCCGCGCGGGCGGCGAGCACGGACTTGAAGCTGCCGCGCGTGCCGAAGCGCATGAAGGCGCGGGTGTCCAGCATGAGGAGGACGGGGCGCTCCCGCTCTTCCTGGAACAGCTTGGTATGGGTGCGCCCGGTGCGGGCGGTGACGCGCCAGTCGATGGTGCGCACGTCGTCACCCTGCTGGTAGATGCGCACCTCGTCGAATTCCATGCCGCGTCCGCGCGCGGGCGAGCGGTGGCCGCCGAGCATCTGCCCCCGCGCCTTGCGCGTGCGGATGCCCTTGCGCGGAACCGGCGCCCGTGCGGCGACCAGTTCGGGAAAGCGCGCCACGATGCCTTCCAGCTCGTCGTCCGGCTGCTGCGCCATCGTTCGATCCGCTCCCGTCAGCTCACAGGCACGCGAGCGAGCAGGGCGTCGATGAAGCTGTCGGAGGTGATGCCGTCCGCCTGGGCCTCGAAGCTGGTGAGAATGCGGTGACGCAGCACGGGCCGCGCGATGGCCTGCACGTCTTCGGGCACCACATAATCGCGCCCCCGCAGCCAGGCGAGCGCCCGCGCGGTGCGATCAAGGGCGATGGTGCCGCGCGGCGAGGCGCCATAGGTGACGAGGCCGGCAAGGTCCGCGCCATAGCGGGTGGGTGTGCGGGTCGCCGCGATGAGCTGGAGGATATAGTCCTCCACCGCTTCCGACATATAGGTGGAGAGCGCCTCGCGCCGGGCGGCGAAGATCACCGCCTGCTGCACCCGCTCGCCGAACGAGACCTCTTCGCCCTGCGCCTCGCCGCGCACGAGGCGCAGGATCTGCCGCTCGGCGACCATGTCCGGATAGTCGATGCGCACATGCAGCAGGAAGCGGTCGAGCTGCGCCTCGGGCAGGGGATAGGTGCCTTCCTGCTCGATGGGGTTCTGCGTCGCCATGACGAGGAACAGGTCGGGCAGGGCATAGGTCTTGCCGCCCACCGTCACCTGCCGCTCGGCCATGGCCTCCAGCAGGGCGGCCTGAACCTTGGCGGGCGCGCGGTTGATCTCGTCCGCGAGGATGAAATTGTGGAACACCGGCCCGCGCTGGAAGCGGAAGCTGCCGTCCTCGGGGCGGTACATGTCGGTGCCGGTCAGGTCCGACGGCAACAGGTCCGGCGTGAACTGGATGCGCTGGTCGTCGCACTGGATGGCGCGGGCGAGCGCCTTGATGGCCTTGGTCTTGGCGAGGCCCGGCGCGCCTTCCACCAGAAGGTGGCCGTCCGCCAGCACGGCGACCAGCAGGAGATCGACGAATTCCGGCTGCCCGAGGATCGCGGTGTTCATATAGGCGGCAAGCCGCTCGAAGGCCCGCCGTGTCACATCACGGGAAGCCAGCTTCAGAGCGGCCTGGGCGAGGGCGGCATCGGGATTCAAATTCATCGACAGGACAATCCAGGGGAAACGGACACGGACTTCTATAGCCGAGTGCACCGCCGCATCGAACGCCCGGATTGTGACTTTTCGTTAATTGAAGGCCGAAAACCCTGGGGAAATTCGCGCCGGGAC
>NCCY01000115.1 GCA_002279855.1 Rhizobiales bacterium 12-68-15 | reverse complement strand
GGCGGGAAAAGGTCGCGTGGGTCGGGGGCGGAGCGGTGGCAAAAATTCTGATCGTGGACGACCACGCGGTGAACCGCGAAAGCCTCGCGGCTGTGTTGCGGGAGGCCGGCCATGAGGTTGTCGCCGCGACCGATGCGGCGTCCGGTTTTGACCGTGCGCGCGAGGCGCGGCCGGACCTCATCATCTCCGACATCCTCATGCCGTCGGGCGACGGCTACGAGTTCGTCCGCTCGCTCAGGCGCGATGCGCTGCTGTCGCATGTGCCGGTCATCTTCTACACCGCCCATTTCAATGCCCGCGAGGCGCTGACCCTCGCCCGCGCGTGCGGTGTGCGCTGCGTGCTCACCAAGCCGTCCACGCCGGAGAACATCCGGCAGACCGTGCAGGCGGTGCTGGCCGGAGAGGATGTCGGCGCCCCCTCCGGCGAGGCATCGGAGGCGCAGTATCTGCGGCTGGTCACCAGCAAGCTGGCGGAGACGGCCGAGGAGCTGGAATGGACGTCAAGCCGCCTCATGGCCCTGATCGACATGTGCCTCCAGCTTTCGGAGGAACGGGAGCCTGCGGATCTCGTGAAGGCCTTTTCGCGGGCGATGCGCGACCTCGTGGCCGCCCGCCATTCCGTGGTGGCACTGTGGGAGCCGGGCCAGCCCTCCACCAGCCATGTGGCGCCGGTTCCGCTGTCGGCGCGCGGTCCCATGCGCCGGACGGGTCCGGTGAGCGATGCGGATGACCTCGGCCTTCCCTGGACCTATCCGCCGGTCGGCGCGATGCTGGTGGTTCCGGTCCGCTCCGGCACCCGTCAATATGGCTGGGTGTGCGCCACCAGCCGCATTTCCGGCGACGCCTTCAGTGCCGATGACGAGCAGTTGCTCTCTACCTTCGCGTCCTATCTCGGTCGGGTGTTCGAAAACCATTGCCTGATCGCCGAGGCGTCCCAGCGCTCGCGTCAGCTTGAGCTGGAAGTGGCGCGGCGGGCCGCCAGCCAGTGGCGTGCCGAACTGCAATGCGCCGTCGCCAACGCGCTCGCCGGTGCCGGGACCCTCGCCGAAGCCGCGCCGCAGATGCTGCAGGCCATCTGCACCAAGGGGGGCTTCGCGCTCGCCGAACTGTGGGAGATCGACGAAGCGGAGGGCCGGCTGGTGCCGGTGTCCTCGTGGCACGACAACGTGCCGGGGATCGCACCCTTTCTCGAAATCACCCGGACCTTCGCCTTCCGGCGGGGGCAGGGGCTGCCGGGCCGGGTCTGGAGCGCCCAGGTGCCGGTCTGGGTCGCGGACCTCTCCACCGAGCCGACCTTCCTGCGGGCGGAAAGCGCAGCCGCCGCAGGGCTGAAGTGCGGCATGGGGTTTCCGGTCATCGTGCGGGGACAGATCTCCGGCGTCCTCTGCGTGTTCGGTCCTGCGGGCCGTCCGCCGGACGCGGACCTCATCACCCTGTTCGAGGCGGTGGGCGGGCAGGTGGGACAGTTCATCGAACGCCGGCGGCAGGAGCAGCGGCTGGTGCGGCTGTCGCGCATCCACGCCATTCTCGTCCAGATGGGCGCGATCATCGGCAGCGACGATTGCCGTACCGGCCTGTTCCAGCGGGTGTGCCGGATCGCGGTGGAGGATGGCGGGTTTGTCGGGGCTGAGGTCTTCACCCTGACCCCTTCAGGCGAGGTGACGATTGCCGCCGCCGCACGTGCCGGCGGCCCGGACACGCCGCCGGGTGCGGGCACCGAGCAGATCGTGCGGGATGTGTTTGCCGGGGCCGAGCCGGTGATCGACAACCGCCGGGGTCTCTCCCCTTCGCGGGAGGGCGCGCTGGCGGCTTTCCCGCTTGCACACGGCGGACGGGTCCGCGCCGTCCTTGTGCTGCAGGCGGACGCGACCGGCCTGTTCGCCGGGGCGGAACTGATGGTGGTCCGGCAGATGGCCGCCGACGTGTCGCTGGCCCTCGATGCCCTGGAAAGCCGCATGGCGGCACGGTTCGGCGCCGCTGCGGGTGTGGTCTGACATCCCGGGCAGGGCCGCCACTCCCCCGAGAGGGCGGCTGTTGCTCGCGGATGAGGAACCCGTGGACCGAGTGCGCGGGCCCTGAGGGCGCGGCGCAGCTCAGCCCAGGGCCTCCATGGCCCGGGCCTTCGGGATATAGAAGCCCGGCTTGTCCCCCGGCACGAACGCGTCCGAAATGCCCATCACCGTCTCCGCGCCGCCGAGCAGCAGATAGCCGTCGCTCGCCATGCACTTGGCAATGCGCCCGAGGATGTTCTCCTTGGTGGGCACGTCGAAATAGATCAGCACGTTGCGGCAGAACACGATGTCGAACACGCCGAGCATGGCGAAGCTGTCCAGCAGGTTCAGCTTGCGATACTTGACCATGCCGCGGATGTCGGAAGACACCTGCCACTGGTCGCCGGCCTTCTTGAAGTATTTCAGGAGAAGCTGGACCGGCAGGCCGCGCTGCACCTCGAACTGGTTGTAGAGGCCGGACTCGGCACGGGTGAGCACTTCCGTCGACAGGTCGGTGCCGATGATTTCCACCTGGCGCCCGCCGAGGAGGTGCGGGTTTTCCTTCAGCGCCATGGCGATGGAATAGGGCTCCTGCCCGGTGGAGGCGGCCGCGCACCAGATGCGCAGCGGCACATGGCTGCGCCGCGACTTCGCCAAAGCGGGAAGCATCACCGAGGTCAGCAGGTCGAACGGGCGCTTGTCCCGGAAGAACAGCGACTCGTTGGTGGTCATCGCCTCGATGACCGCTTCCATCAGCCCGGCCGGCGAATTCTCGCGCAGTCCCTTCACGAGACGGGACATGTCGGCGAGGCCGAAGCGGCGCATGACGGGTTCCAGCCGGCTCTCAAGCAGGTAATGCTTGTCGTCGGTGAGGACGAGCCCGGAGCGCGTCTTCAGGAAGGTTCTGAGGTAGTCGTAATCGAACGACGAGATCATGCCCTGCCCCCCTGAATGATGCGTGTCACCTTTTTCCCGATCTCGCCGAGGGGAAGGATGTCGGCGCAAGCCCCGGCCGCCACGACGGCGCCCGGCATGCCCCAGACAACGCTGGATTCCTCGTCCTGCGCGATCACGCTGCCACCGGCAGCGGTGATGACTTTCGCTCCGTTGGCCCCGTCGGAGCCCATGCCGGTCAACACCAGCGCCAGCGTGGAGCGGCCATAGATGTCCGCAACGGTGCGGAACATGGGGTCCACCGCCGGCTTGCAGAAATTGACCGCCTCGCCGTCCTGGATGCGGATGAAGGTGTCCTTGCCCTGCTTTTCCAGCACCATGTGGAAGCCGCCCGGCGCCACATAGATCCGGCCCGGCTCCAGCAGCGTGCCATCCGTGCCTTCCTTGCAGGGACGGCCGGCGGCACGCCCCACATGTTCCGCAAGGATCGCGGTGAAGGTGGCCGGCATGTGCTGCACGATCACGGTCGGAATATGCGACAGGGCCGGCCCGATCTCGGTGAACAGGCGGGTCAGCGCCTGGGGTCCGCCGGTCGAGCTGCCGACGGCGAGAATCGCCGGCGGCGACATGGAATAGGGCTTCAGCTTCTCAGGCACCTTGGGTTCGGTGGGCCTGATGCGGGCCGGCGCGGCCATGGCCGGCGAGCCGGTCGGGCGCTCGGCGGTGACCGGCGCGGGCGCCGGGTGCGGCGCCGCCACGGGCGCGGCGGTGGACGCGATGCGCGGCAGGCCGCGCTTCAGGACGCGCTGGCCGAGGCTGCGCACCTTGCTCGTCAGTTCCCGGCGAAATTCGTCGGCGGCGGCCATGCCTCGTGAGGCATCGGGCTTCGGCAGATAGTCGGCGGCGCCGAGGGTTAGCGCCTTGAGGCTGATCTCGGCCCCCTTGCGCGTCAAGGCGGATGCCACCAGCACGGCGACGCCGGGCTTGCGTTCGAGGATCAGGGGCAGGGCTGTCAGCCCGTCCATGCCGGGCATTTCCAGGTCCAGCACCACCACGTCCGGCTGCGACTTCTGGACATCGTCCGAAGCCAGCTGGCCGTTGGGATGGGTCGCGATGACCTGAACGCCTTTCTCTTCCGACAACCAGCGGGAGACGATGCCGCGCACCATCACCGAGTCGTCGACGATCATCACGCGGATCGCACGCGCACCTTCCGGCAGTTCCGGGGCATGGGGGGCTGGTGCGATCATTGAGGAGTGACTTCTATCAGGCCGACGGCTTCGAGCTTCTCGTTCAGGATGTCTGCGTCGAAAGGCTTCATGATGTATTCGTCGGCACCCAGCGAGAGCGCCTGCGAAATGTGGTCGAGATCGTTCATGGTGGTGCAGAAGATCACCTTCGGCTCGCTCCCGCCGGGGGTGGCGCGCAGGCTCTTCAGAAACTCCAGACCGTTCATCACCGGCATGTTCCAGTCCAGAAGGATCATGTCGGGCATGCCGTCATAGCAGGCGGCAAGCGCCTCCTGCCCGTTCTGCGCCTCGCGCACGGCGAAGGTCTGACGTTCGAGTAGGCGGCGCGCGACCATGCGCACCACGCGGGAATCATCCACCACAAGGGCAGTCTTCATGGCATGTTCCTCTCGCCTTGCGCGCGGCTCAGGCCGCGTTGCGCTTGGCGCCGAGGCGGGCCAGCGCCCGCTCGACGTTCAGCACCAGCATCAGTTCGTTGGCGAGACGGTGCACGCCCACGATGAGTTCGGCCCAGCGCGGGTCCAGATTCGCGGGGTTGGCTTCACGCTTCGCCCCTTCGAGAACCAGAACCTCGCCGACCTCATCGATGATGAGTCCGAAAGCTTCCCCGAACCTTTCGATGCCGACGGCGGTCTTCGCCTCTCCTGTGGAGGAGAGGCCGAGCAGGCGGCGCATGTTGACCATGGTCACGATGCGGCCGCGCAGGTTTAGCACGCCCTCGATTTCGGCCGGCGCCATCGGGACGCGGGTGATCCGGTCCGGAGTGAACACCTCGTGCACGATCTCGATCGGCACGCCGAACAGCTGGCCCGCAATGCGAACGGTCACGTACTGGATGGTTCCGACGGCCTTTTCGGCAGCGTCCTGGGTCTTGCTCATGCCGCTTCTCCCTGAGCGGTTCCGGTGAATTCCTGCAGGGCCGAAATCAGCCCCGGACGGTCGAACTTGGCGACGCAGTCGGTGAAGCCGGCAGCGCGGCCCCGCTGGATGGCGAGGGACGGGTTGGAGCCGGCCATGGCGATGATCGGAACATCGGTCATGCCGAGCTGGCCACGCACCGCCTCGGCGAAGCTGAAGCCGTCCATCTCCGGCATTTCCACGTCGCTGACGATCGCCGCATAGCGGTTGTCCGACGCGAGCCGCTGGAGCGCCTCATGCGCCGAGGCGCAGGCGGTCACCGCATAGCCACGGCCCTTGAGGACGGGCTGGAGCAGGTTGCGGAAGAACGGGCTGTCGTCCACCAGCAGCAGCCGGGGCTGCTCCGTGCGGGTCTGGGTGTCGCGCGAGTCCTCGGTGAAGGCCTGCGAGAGGAAGTAGCCCACATCCAGGACTTCGGTGGCGCGGCCGTTGATGATCGCGCCGCCGATGGAGTGGGGCGAGGTGGAGGCGATCTCCAGATCGAGGCGGCTTTCCACGATATCGACGATCTCGTCCACCGCGAGGCCCATGACCTGGTTCTCGTGGGAGAAGATGAGCATCGGGCGGGTGCCCTCGCCCTTCTGGGCCGGTGCGCCGGTGGCGACCAGGATCGGGATGAGCTTGCCGCGATACTGGATCACGGAGCGGCCATCCACATGCTCGATGGTGGCCTGGTCCAGTTCCTCAAGGCGCGTGACCAGCGAAAGCGGCACGGCGCTGATGTCCTGGGTGCCGGCGCGGAACAGGAGCAGCGACATCAGGGCGTCCGCGTCCTCGTCCGAATGCACCGAGCTGGCCAGCACGTTCGCGGCAGCCGTCTCGCCGGTGGCGGCGACCGACTGGGCGAGACCGTTCGGGTCCACGATCATGATGACATGGCCGTCGCCGAGAATGGTGCTGCCGGAGACCAGCGACACCGAGCGCAGCACCGAGGCCATGGGCTTCACCACGATTTCCTCGGTGTGGGAGACGCTGTCCACCACCACGCCGAAGCTCTGGTTGCCCACATGCATCACCGCGATCAGGCGGTTCTCGAACTCCTGGTCGGTCATGTCCTGCTTGGCATCCACGATGCCGAGCAGGCGGCCGAGATGCAGGATCGGCAGGAGCTGGTTGCGCAGGCACAGGACCGGCGCGTCGTTCAGGCGGCGGACCGCATGCTCCGAGTCCGTCTTCACCCGCACCAGTTCCAGAACGGAATTCTGCGGAATGGCGAACCGGTCGCCCGAAACCTCGACGATGAGGGCGGGCATGATGGCAAGCGTCAGCGGGATCTTGATGACGAAGGTCGAGCCCGCGCCCGCCTTCGACTGCACGTCCACCGTGCCGCCGATGGCTTCGATGTTGCTGCGCACCACGTCCATGCCGACGCCGCGGCCGGAGACGCTGGTGACCTTGGCAGCGGTGGAGAAGCCGGCGGCGAAGATGAAGCGGAAGATCTGGCCGTCCGACATCTTGGCCAGCTCGGCCTCGTCGGCAAGGCCGTTCTCCAGCGCCTTCGCCTTGATGCGCGCAAGGTCGAGGCCCTTGCCGTCATCGGAGATCTTCACGATGACGAAGCCGCCCTCGTGATAGGCGGAGAGGCGGATCATGCCCTTCTCGGGCTTGCCCGCGCGGCGCCGCTCCTCGGGCGATTCGAGGCCGTGGTCCGCCGAGTTGCGAACCATGTGGGTGAGCGGGTCCTTGATCTGGTCGAGCACCTGGCGGTCAAGCTCGGTCTCGCTGCCGTGCATTTCCAGATCGACCTGCTTGCCCAGTTCCTGCGCGAGGTCGCGCACGATGCGGGGCAGCTTCTGCCAGGCATTGCCGATGGGCTGCATGCGGGTGCGCATGATCGCATCCTGCAACTCGCCGGTCACGTTCGACAGCCGCTGGAGCGAGACCTTGTAGTCGTGGTCCTCGTTGCGGCGGGCGATTTCGAGCAGCTGGTTGCGGGTCAGCACCAGCTCCGAGACCATGGTCATCAGATGCTCGAGCATGCCGACGCCGACGCGGATCGACTGGTTGGCGATCGGCGTGCCGTGGCCGCCGTCCTCGTCCTTCTGCACCGCGATCACCGGCTCCTTGGCCGGGCTGGCGGCCGCAGGCTTCGCCACTGCGGGCTTGGGGGCCTCGGCAACGACTTCCTTGACCGGCGCGGGCGCCGGAGCCTTCGCCTTCGCGGCGGGCTTGGGAGCCGGCGCGGGCGCCTTGGCGGGCTTCACGGGAACGTCGGATTCGGTCATCCGGAAGATGCGCTCCAGCTCGTCGAGCGGGATCTCGCCGGGAAGAAGCTCGCGCTCCAGCGACTGGCCGAGCGGCTTCAGCGGAACCACCGGCGCGGGGGGCGGGGGCGGGGCAGCTTCCACCGCTTCGCGCGCGGCCATCTCCAGCAACTGGTCGATCAGGTCCGCGTCGGAGCCTTCCGGCTCGGTGCCGCCGTTCCTTTCAAGGTCCGCCAGAAGGCCCTTGATCCGGTCGATGGAGACCAGAACCAGGCTCACCGCTTCGGGGGTGACCGGCATGCCTTCGCGGAACTTGTCCATCAGCGTCTCGGCGGCATGCGCGAGCGCCGCCAGCCGGCTCAGGCCGATGAAGCCGCAGGTTCCCTTGATGGTGTGAACCAGCCGGAAAATATTGTTCAGGATCTCGCGATTGTTCGGATCCCGCTCGAACTTGACGAGCTCAGCGTCCGCCACGTCGAGGCTTTCGTTGGTCTCCGTCAGGAATTCCTGCAGCAAGTCGTCCATGGTTTCTCTCCAACGGTGCCGTCTCGGGCGCCTCGATCTGGCGAGCGCCGAATGCCCTGTTCAGGTGCCCCGTGCCGTCTCTGCCGGCGCCCCGTGAACGGGGCCGTCCGGCGAACCGACGACATCCGGGCTCCATGCCCCCCGGGGCGGTGCCGACGGCAGCCATCCCGTTTCTTCACTGTGCGCCCCGCTGCGTGCGGGGCGCGTCTGCGTCACGCGGCGCGCACGCGCTCCACGAAATTGTCCACCTGCGAGCGGAGATTGTCCGCCTGCGAGGCGAGGTCGGCGGCCGAGCGGACGATCTCGCCGGACACCCGGCCGGTATCGGTCGCCGCGCGGCTCACCGTGGTGATGCTGGACGACACTTCCAGCGTGCCGCGCGCGGCCTGATTGACGTTCTGGGATCTGCGAGGAGATTTCGTCGGTCGCCTTGGAGGTCTGCTCTGCGAGCGTCTTCACTTCCTGAGCGACAACCGCGAACCCGCGTCCCGCCTCGCCGGCACGGGCCGCCTCGATGGTGGCGTTGAGCGCCAGCAGGTTCGTCTGGGCCGCAATGTCGGTGATGAGGTTGACCACCTGCCCGATGCGCTGGGCGCTGGCGGACAGCCCACGCACCACATCGACGGTGCCGAGCGCCTGGTCGGTGGCCTCGCCGGCGATCTGCGCGGCGGTGGACACCTGATGGCTGATCTCCCGCACCGAGGCGGCGAGTTCCTCGGCAGCCGAAGCCGCGATCTGCACGTTACTGGTGGCCTGCTCGGCGGCAGCGGCGACGACCGTGGACCGGCGGCTGGTTTCGTCGGCCGACGAGTTCATGGAGGTGGCGCTGGCTTCCAGCTGGGTCACGGCGGCGGCAACGGTGCGCACCACGCTGGACACTTCCTGGTCGAAGCGGTCCGCAAGGTCACGCATCATGACGCGCTTCTCCTGCTCCGTGCGGATGGCGGCGGCGGACTGCTCTTCGCGCATCTGCTCGGCCTCCCGCAGTTCCACCAGCAGGCGCTGGGTGCTGCGCCACAGCTCGCCAACCTCGTCATTGCCAATCTTGGTCTCCACCTCCACGTCGAGCTCTCCGGCCGCGACCTTCTTCAAGGTGTTGGAGATGCGCGAGATGGGACGGCTGAGGGTGACGATGCCCACATAGAGCGCGATGCCGATGCCCACCAGAAGGCCGATCGCCGTCGCGCCGATGATGAAGGCATTGGCCTGGCTGCGAACCTGCTCCGCCTGGGCCGCGAGCGGCTCAAGGGCCGCATCCTGCGTCTGCGTATACTTGTTGAGCGAGGCCTGGAGCTCCTTGCGGTTGTTGCGGTTGGCCTCGTTGTTGCCCTGCTTGTTGGCAGCCTCCGGCCCCTCGTTCACCGCGAGACGCGCGGTCTCCGAGCGGAATTCCCGGAACTTGGCGAGATCGCTGGCCATCTGGTTGACGATGGCCATTTCGCTGGCCGGGGAGCGCCGCTTCACCTCTTCCAGCGTCTTGTCCAGCGCGTCCAGGTTCCGCAGGATGCCGGCGGCAAACGGCTTGGCCTGATCCTTGGTATCGGCCATGTAGGTGCCACGGGATTCCATCACCACCGCCGTAACGAGGCCGTTCAGCCGCTCGGACAGATAAACGCGGCGGGAGATGGCCTCGCTTTCCGTGTTGAACGCGGCTTCCTTGTCCAACGCGTAGAGGGAAACACCCGCCAGGGTCACGGTTGCGACACCGAGAACCGCGACGATCCCGTAAATCTTGTTGATGATCTTCACGATATTCTCCTGACTAGTGCGTGGCCTTGGACGACTTGTCTGCCTTTTC
>NCCY01000114.1 GCA_002279855.1 Rhizobiales bacterium 12-68-15 | reverse complement strand
CTCGGACGCGCAGCGCAAGCCGGGCGGCACGCTGAACGCTGCCGCCCGCGCCGAGGTGGACTACCTGCTCTCCCGCCTCGCCCGCACCGACCCCCGCGCAAAGCTCTGAGCGCGGGGCTGCGCTTCCGGACCTGGCCCGCGTGCCCGGTGGGGTGCGCGGGCGCCAGTCCTGGCGGCGGGGGAGGGCCCGCCGCAGGCTCTCGCCTGCCGGCGAAGGGGACGGCGGGTCAGTCCTTTTTCACCAGCGGACAGGTGGAGAGCGCGAGCGGCTGGAATGCCTCGTCGGCGGGGATGGTCGCAACCAGCTTGTAATAGTCCCACGGCGCCTTCGATTCCGCCGGTGTCTTGACCTGGAACAGGTACATGTCATGTACCATCCGGCCATCGACCCGGATCTTGCCGTTCTTGTAGAAGATGTCGTTGACCGGGATTTCCCGCATCTTCCGCATGACCGCCTCGGTCTCGTCGGTTCCTGCAGCCGCCACCGCCTTGAGATAGTGGAGCGTCGCCGAGTACGCCCCAGTCTGGAGCATGTTCGGCATGGCCTTCACCTTCTCGAAGAAGCGCTGTGACCATTTCCGCGTATCGTCATTCATGTCCCAGTAGGTCGCTTCGGTGATGGTGAGGCCCTGTGCCTCCTTCAGGCCGAGGCCATGGACATCGTTGATGAAGCCGGCGAGCGTGGCGAGCTTCTGGCCGCCCTGCGTCACGCCGAACTGCGCCGCCTGCTTGACGGAATTGATGGTGTCGCTGCCGGCATTGGCCAGCGCCACCACTTTCGCGCCTGAGCCCTGGGCCTGGAGGAGCGCGGAGGCGAAGTCGTTGGTGCCTACCGGCAGGCGCGTGCTGCCCACGACCTTCCCGCCGTTCGCCTTCACCACGTCGCCGGTATCCTTGGCGAGGCTGTGGCCGAAGGCGTAGTCGGCGACGATGAAGTACCAGCTGTCATTGCCCTGCTTCACCAGCGCCGTACCGGTGCTGTGCGCGATGGCGTAGGAATCGTAGGCCCAGTGGATCACATACGGGCCGCAGGCATCATTGGTGATGCGGACCGAGCCGGGCGAGCTGAGCGCGATGATCTTCTTCTTTTCCTTTGCAACTTCAAGGGCCGCCAGCGCCGGCGACGAGGAGGCGACATCGAGGATCGCATCGACCTTTTCGGCATCGAACCACTTGCGGGCGATGGCGCCGCCGATGTCGGCCTTGTTCTGGTGGTCGGCATAAACAACCTCGATCGGCTTGCCGAGCACCTTGCCGCCGAACTCCTCCACCGCCATCTGCGCGCCTGTGACCGCCCCGATGCCGGTTATGTCCGCATAAACACCGGACATGTCCTCGATCAGTCCGATCTTGATCACATCATCCGAGACGGCGGCGGTCTGCGCGGTGGCAAGCGAAAATCCGGCGACCATCATCGGCAGAACTGCGCCCGACACTGCGAGCCCATGGCGAAGACGCTTCATCCCACGATTTTTCATTATTTCTTCCCTTTATGTCTCTTGTGCCGCCCCGGGCTCGCGAAAGACGCTGACCATGCGGCAATTGACCAAAGCTTAGGGAGCGACGGCCTTGCCACTCAATGTGCGAAAGCCACAGGCGCGTCGGCTTCCTGTGGCCGGTGCCGACATCGCTTCACGGGGGCAGGGGGCCGTCAGCCGGACGACCGGGCGGCCCGGCTGGCGAAGGCGGCGAGGCCGCGCTTTGCGTCGTCGCTGGTGAAGGTCCGCTGGCCGAGGAGCGCTTCGCGGGCGAAGGCCTCCTCCCACGGGGCGTCCTGAAGGGTCAGCGCCGCCTCCTTGATGGTCTGGACGGCGTTGGGACTGAGGGCGGCGATGCCGGTGGCGATTTCGAGGGCCCGCGCCTCCAGGTCCTCGGGCGGGACCACCTCGTTCACCACCCCGAACCGCAGCATCTCGGCGGGCGAAAACCGCCGCGCGGTCAGCATCATCTCCATGGCGTGGGCATAGCCGATCTGGCGGACCAGACGCACGAGGGTGCCCCCCGCCGGCACGAAGCCGTGGCCCGGCTCCGGCAACTGGAAGACGGCATCGGACGCGGCGATGCGGATGTCGCTTGCCAGCATGATCTCGAAGCCGCCGCCGATGCACAGCCCGCGCACGGCGCAGACCAGCGGCTTGTGGAAATGCTGCCCCTTCAGGTGGGCCGGGTCCCATGCGCTGATGTCGAAGCGCCCGCTCGCAAGGGCCGGGATGGACTCGGTGAGGTCGGCGCCGACGCAGAAGGCGCGCGCGCCGGCGCCGGTGAGCACCACCGCGTTCACCGTGTCGTCGTCCCGGGCGCGGGCGAAGGCGGCGCCGAGGTCCGCATACATCTGGAGAGACAGGGCATTGAGCTTTTCGGGGCGTGCGATGCGGATGGTCGCGACCGCCCCGGCCTGAACGAATTCGATGGTCACGTCAGATCACCCCATCCTTGGCCAGCCGGGCAAGGTCGTCGGCGGACAGCCCTGCAAGGCGCGCATAGACCTCGGCATTGTGCTCGCCGACATCGGGCGCCTTCGCATAGGGACCGGTGGGCGTGCCGGAGAGCTTCACCGGCTGGCCGAACATGCGGACCATTTCGGCGCCCATGGGCACCTGGACGATCATGTCGCGGGCGGCGATGTGCGGGTCCTCGACCACTTCCGCGATGGTCTTGATGGCGCTGAGCGGGATGGTGTCGCCAGCCATCTCTTCCAGCTCGGCCTTGGTATAGGTGCTGAACCAGCGCTCCAGGATGGGGCGCACGCGGGTTTCCGCCACCACCGGATCGAACCGCTTTTCCATGGTGTCGATCTCGGGATCGCCAGCCACGTCCGGCTCGCCGAACATCTGGCAAGTGAGGCGCCAGAACTTGTCCGTATAGCCGCCGAAGAACACGTAGCCGTCCTTGCACGGGAACTGGCCATAGGGCCGCACGAAGGGGTGCTCGCTGCCGAGCGGAGACGCCACCTCGCCCTTGGTGGTGTAGCGCACCACGGCATTCTCCGTGAGGCTGAGCACGGAATCCTGCTGGGAGATGTCCACCACCTGCCCGTCGCCGCCGCGCTCCACTTCACGCAGCGCCGCGAGCGTGCCGATGGCGGCATAGAGGGAGGCCGCGAGATCGCCGATGATGGTGCCGACGCGCACCGGCGCGCGGTCCGCAAAGCCGTTCATGGACCATAGGCCGCCCGCCGCCTGGCCGGTATTGTCGAAGGCCGGCCGCGACGAGTTGGGCCCCGTCCGCCCGAAGCCGCTGATGGCGGTGTAGATGAGCTTCGGATTCTCGGCCCTGAGCACCTCGTAGCCAAGCCCGAGCTTGTCCATCGTGCCCGGCCGGAAATTCTCCACCAGAATGTCCACCTCGCGCACCAGCGTCTTCAGCAGGGCCTTGCCCTCGGCGGTCTTCATGTTCAGCGAGATGCCGAGCTTGTTGCGGTTGAACTGGGTGAAGAAGGCGCTCAGCTCGGTGGCATCGCTGGAGACGAACGGCGGGAAGGTGCGCGCATAATCGGGATCGTCGGGATGCTCCACCTTGATGACGGTGGCGCCGAGATCTGCCAGCAGCATCGCGCAATAGGGGCCGGCGACGACCCGGGTGATGTCGAGAACCTTGACGCCCGCAAGCGGCCCGCGCGCGGCATTCCCTGATGCGCCTCCCATGCCCGGGGCAATGGGACTTTCAACCGGCATTCTGACCTCCCTTTGATCTTGTTTGGCCCGGATTGCGCGCCGGGCAGCGCGGGCACCGCCTTTGGCGACCCGCATCTCCATAGCTCGATTCCGGTCGGCGGGCCGCCGGAGTGCCGTGAAGGGCCGGGCCGTCCGGCGCCCCGGGATAACCTTTCCATCCTGAACGACCCTGCGTCTTGACCGCCAGTGTGGGGCGGTCGTTCGGTGCTACAAATATGTACTCCTCACATCAGACGTGGGATTGAATGTGCTTTGTCCACATTCCGCCATGGCTCCGCCCTGAACAGACTGGAGCCAGCGTCCGCACCCTGCGGGTCAAAGACGGCGCGCCAGAGGAGGAAATCTTGGCCCTGCATCTCTCCACTCCTGCGCCCGTGGCGAAGCCGGACCCCATGGTGTCCTACCGCCGCCTCCTGCGCCTGCTCAGCGACAACGCGCCCATGGCAAGTTTCGACACGCTGGCGGAAGACATCCGCCGCGAGGCGGGCGAGGCGGCGTTTTCGGGCGCGTTGATCGACGACATCGCCATTGCGGTGCGGCTGCGCGAAAACTCCGAGCAGAAGCGCAAGCGCGAGGGAGAACTTTCCGCGCTCTATGAGACCGCCCGGGACCTTGCGGCGCTGCGGGACACCGACCAGATCCTGCGCGCCATCGTCCAGCGCGCCAAGCAGCTGGCGGGAAGCGACATCGCCTATCTCTCCGCCGCTGACGGCGAGCATGGCGACTTCTATGTCCGGGCCACCGAGGGGGTGGTCTCGCGGGATTTCGCGGCCATCCGCGTGCCGCGGAACATCGGGGTCTGCGGCACCGTCGCCCGCAGCCGCAGCCCTTTCCAGTCCAGCAATTATCCCGCCGACACCCAGTTCGACCATGATCGCGGCATCGACCATGCCACGGCCGGTGAGGGGATCATCTCGATTCTTGGCGTGCCGCTCGCGCTGGAGACGCAGGTGATCGGCGTGCTGTTCGTCGGGGACCGCTATGTCCGCTCCTACACCCCGCACGAGATTGCGGTGCTCTCCTCGCTGGCCACGTTCGCGGCCCTCGCCATCGAGAATGCCCGCCTGCTGGAAGAGGCGCAGCGCGCCCTCGGCATGGCCCGGCAGGCCAATGCGGCCTTGCAGGCCAAGGCGGAGGATGTGGAGGAAGCGGCCATCGCCCATGAGCAGCTCACGGAACTGGTTGCCCGCGGCGGCTCGCTTGAAGACCTCACGCGGCGGGTCTCGTTCCTGCTGAAGGGCGAGGCCTGCATGCTGGATGACCGCAGGCGTGTCACCTGCGGCCTGATCCCCCAGCATGTGGGAGACGAGGACATCGGGCGGGCGATCCGCGAGAGCGACCATCTCGGCCGCTCCGTCTGCCTACGGGGAAGCGACGGGTCGGTGACCATCGTGGCGGCCGTGATGGGGGGATCCGCGCGCCCCGGCGCCCTTCTCCTCACGCGGCCGAAGGAGCTTTCGGAATCGGAAACCCGCACCCTGGAGCGCAGCGCGCTCGTGTCCGGTATCGTGCTTATGTCGCTGGAGCGGGTGGCGCAGACGGCCTACCGCAACGTCTCCGACATTGTTTCCGCCTTGCTGCGCGGCTCCACCGATCCGTTCTCGCTGGAAGGCACCCGCCGGTTGCCCAATGGCGTGTCCCTGACCTGGCCGATCAGCCTGCTGCTGGTGGATGCGGGCGATGTGCCGGCCACGCAGATTTCCTCGGCGGTCCGGTCGTGCCTCACAGCGCGCGACACCATCTTCGCGGAGTTCAACGGGGACGTGGTGATCGTCACCACGACCAGTGATCCCAACGCCCTGGCCGTCCGGGTGTCCGACGCGCTGGATGACGCCTTCCGGCAGCCGTTCAGCATCGTCATCTCCGCCCCGGTTCCCGCGCTGGATCGGGTGCCCGTCGAATATCAGGCCCTGCGCCGTGCCACCGGCCTTCTCGGCAATCTCGGCCAGAAGGGCCGGATCGTGTTCGAAAAGACCGTGTCCATCTACGCGCTGCTGTTCGAAAAGAAGAGCGACGACGCCATCGAGCAGTTCGTCATGTCCACGGTCGGGCCGATCCTCGACCATGATCTGCGCCGCAAGAGCCGTCTCGCGGCAACGCTCCTCGCCTATATGGACAATGGCCACAGCCTGCAAAAGGCGGCTGTCGCGCTGGGCATCCATGTGAACACCATGCGCCAGCGGCTGGAGAGCATCGGCCAGATCGCCCCGTGGTGGAGCGATGCATCCCGAACCCTCGATATCCATCTCGCCCTGCGCCTGCACGCCATCGGGCGCGCTGCCTGACCGCACGCGGCCTATGTCTGATCTCCACGCAGGAGGGCTGTCACAATGTGACCCGGCCACATTGTTGGTGCGCGGGGGCAGCCCTTAGGCTCCTCGCAAACTGCAAGGTCGGGAGGCCATTCCATGTCTGTCAACAGCCGGATTCCAGGTTTTTACAAGCTTTCGCCGGCAGATCGCTTGAAAAAAGTGCTGGACGTCTGCGGCCTCACCGAAGACGACATGACCCGGATCGGCCGCAGCGATGATGCCATGCTGTCCATCGCCGACCACATGATCGAGAACGTCATTTCGACACTGCCGATCCCGGTGGGGATTGCCGCGAATTTCACCGTCAACGGGCGGGACTATCTCGTGCCCATGGCCACCGAGGAGCCGTCCGTCGTTGCGGCCGCGAGCAACATGGCGGCGGTGGCCCGGCTCAATGGCGGCTTCACCACCTCCAGCAGCGAGCCGATGATGATCGCGCAGGTCCAGGTGGTGGATGTGCGCGATCCCCATGCGGCACGGCTGCGCCTCTATGAGCGCCGGCAGGAACTGCTGGACCTTGCCAACGCGCAGGACCCTTTCCTCGTGAAGGTCGGCGGCGGCGCGAAGGACATCGAGGTCCGCATCGTCGAGGCGGGACGGGCCACGTTCGTGGTGCTGCATCTCATCGTCGATGTGCGGGACGCGATGGGCGCCAATGCGGTGAACACCATGGCGGAGGCGCTCGCGCCCGTGGTGTCCACCATCGCGCAGGGGCGGGTGCTGCTGCGCATCCTCTCCAACAAGGCCGACAGGCGTCTGGCGCGCGTGCGGGCGACCTATGACCGCGATGCGCTCGGGGGCGCCGATGTGGTGGAGGGGATGCTGAATGCCTATGCCTTCGCCGCGGCCGACCCCTATCGCGCGGCCACCCACAACAAGGGGATCATGAACGGCATCACCGCCGTGGTGCTGGCAACGGGCAATGACACCCGTGCGGTGGAGGCGGGCGCGCATTCCCATGCGGTGGTGGGCGGGCGCTACACGTCGCTCTCCCATTATGAGAAGGACGCGGACGGCAACCTCGTGGGCACCATGGAAATGCCCATGGCGGTCGGGCTGGTCGGCGGGGCCACGAAGACCCATCCGGTGGCCCAGGCGTCGGTCAAGCTGCTGGGCGTCAAGAGCGCGAGCGAACTGGCGGAAGTCATCATGGCCGTGGGACTGGCGCAGAATACCGGCGCGCTGCGGGCCTTGTCGGCCGAGGGCATCCAGAAGGGGCACATGTCCCTTCACGCCCGCAACATCGCGGTGTCCGCCGGCGCGCAGGGGGCCGAGATCGACGCCGTGACAGCCCGACTGAAGGCGGGCGGTCGCGTCCGCCTCGATACCGCGCTGGAAATCCTCGCCGAGATCCGGGGCTGAGGCCCCCGGTTCAGCCCAGCCATTGGCCAAGCCGGCTGCGCCGCGTCACACGGGCTTGAACCTCCGCGCCGGGTACCCGGCGGATCGCGCGGTTGCGCAGATGGTTCGTGGCCAGGGTGCGCCACAGACTCAGATAGGTCCGAAGACCGGCCTCTCCAGCCCCTCCCGCCGCCACGAGGCGCCGGGAGGGAAAGAGGATGCGGCGCAAAACGCGCCAGCGGGCGCGCCATGGCGTCTGCAGATCGGTCAGCAGCGCGAAGCCTGCACTGGGCTCGGAGGCCTCCCGATGCGGGTGGCGGCCGAGATGGGGCACGATGTCGGGAAGCAGCGCCCGCACCGCCACCGGCAGGGGCGGCGCTGGTGTCGTGACGCCAAGGCTGGCGGAAACAAGGTGCATCGCCGCTTCCCC
>NCCY01000113.1 GCA_002279855.1 Rhizobiales bacterium 12-68-15 | reverse complement strand
GCCGTCTCGCTGGCCGATCTCGCCAGCGATTGCGGGCAGATGATGCGCCTTGCGGCGGCGGACCGGGCGATCACCCTCACCATCCGCCCCATGACCGCGCCGGTGCGCCTGTGGGCGGATGAACGGGCGTTGCGCCAGATGGTTCTGAACCTTGTGGCCAATGCGGTGAAGTTCACCCCGCAGGGCGGCGAGGTGCGGCTCGCCGCGGGCCTTGATGGCGACGGCGCGCCGTTCCTTGCGGTGGAGGATACCGGCCCCGGCCTTGGCGAAGCGGAACTGCCGCTGGATCTGGCTGCCCGCCACCGGGAAAGCACGCTTGATACCGGAACCGGGCGCGGCGCGGGCCTCGGCCTCACCATCGTGCACGGCCTCGCCGGCCTGCACGGCGCGCAGCTTCATCTCGCGACCCGCACGGGAGGCGGCACGCGGGCCACCATCACCTTCCCGCCCGCCCGCCGCCTTCCGGCGGCCGACACGGGCGCGCGGGCCGGGCTGACCTCAGCGGGCGTCTGAGACGCCGGCCTCGGCAAAGGTCGCCATGCCCTTGTGGGCGGCAACCGCCGCCTTGATGATGCCGACCGCGAGCGCACCACCCGAGCCTTCGCCAAGCCGCATGCCGAGATCCAGCAGCGGACGCAGGCCGAGTTTTTCCAGCAGCCGCCCGTGGGCCTGCTCGGCCGAGACATGGCCGGCGAGGCAATGGTCGAGGGCGGACGGGTCCAGCGCATGCAGCACGGCGGCGGCGGCGGTAACCACATAGCCGTCGAGAATGACCGGCACCCGCTCATGCCGCGCGGAGAGGATGGCGCCGGCAATGGCGGCCAGCTCCCGCCCGCCGAGGCGCCGCAGCACCTCCAGCGGGTCGTCCAGCGCGCCCTCGTTCAGCGCCACCGCGGCGCGCACGGCGGCCGTCTTGCGATAGAGCACATCCCCCTCGGCGCCGGTGCCCGCGCCCACCCAGTCCTCCGCCGCGCCGCCATAGAGGCCATGGCAGAGCGCGGCGGCCACCGTTGTGTTGGCGATGCCCATTTCGCCCAGCACCAGCACGTCCGCACCGCCGGCAATGGCCTGCATGCCGAACGCCATGGTGGCGGCGCAGGCGCGCTCGTCCAGCGCCGGCTCGCGGGTGATGTCGCCGGTGGGAATGTCCAGCGCGAGATCGAACACCCGCAGCCCGGCATCGAAGGTGGCGCAGATCTGGTTGACCGCCGCGCGGCCCGCCGTGAACGCCGCCAGCATCTCCTTGGTCACCGATGCGGGATAGGGCGAGACGCCCTGCTCCGCCACGCCATGATTGGCCGCGAACACCGCCACCATGGGCCGGGCGGCGGTGGGAATGGCCTTGCCCTGCCAGGCGGCGAGATGGACGGCGATCTCCTCCAGCCGGCCCAGCGCGCCCGGCGGCTTGAGAAGCTGCGCCTGCCGCTCCAGCGCCGCGTCGCGCGCAATCTCGTCCGGCCCCGGCATGGTGGCGATGAGCTGGCGGATATCGTCGAAGGGAAGGCCGGAGGGCTGCATGGCAAGGACCAGTCACGGGAGGTGACGCCGCAATGGCGCCGGAAGAACGGGCGATGTCTCGCCGAGCGGACGGCGTGAGTCAAATTCCGCCTGCCACGCCGGTAACGCGTCCTGATCGGAAAGCCGCCTCGCGACGGCATTCCGAGCTGGCGCGCGCATCCCGCGAGCCGACGTCATGTGACGCAAACCCGCCCCTTGACTTGGAGTGCGCTCTAACCCGTAGCCTCCCCTGCGTCGTGAGGAAAGAAGGGCACCCATGAAGATCGGCGGGCTGGCAAAGCGTTCGGGACTGTCTGCCCATACCATCCGCTACTATGAGCGGATCGGGCTGCTGCCCCACGCCGACAGGGACGCCTCCGGCCAGCGGGACTACGACGCGTCAATCCTGGTCTGGATCGAGTTTCTCGGCCGTCTCAAAACGACCGGGATGCCCATTCGGGACATGCTGCGCTATGCGGCCCTGCGGGACAATGGCGCCGGCACGGAAGCCGCACGCCGGGCCCTGCTTGAGCAGCATCGCGCGCATGTCCGTGCCCATATGGCCGAACTGGAGGCCTGCCTGCTCGTCCTAGACACGAAGATCGCCGGATATTCCGAAAGCGAAAAGAGGATGCATGGCACTGACACACCCATTCCCGAGCACCGGCGAAAGCCGGCTGGAACGCGGCAAGCGGGCGCTCGCTGAAATCGACGGAGAGGCCGGCCACAGGGTCATCACCGCCCTCGCCGGGATTGCACCCGATTTCGCAACCTATGTGCTGGAGTTCCCGTTTGGCGACATTTACAGCCGCCCTGGCCTCGACCTGCGCGCCCGCGAGATTGCGACCGTCGCGGCCCTCACCGCGATGGGAACCGCGACCCCGCAATTGAAGGTTCACATCGAAGCCGGGCTGAATGTGGGGCTGAGCCGGGAGGAAATCACGGAGATCATCATGCAGATGGCCGTGTATGCCGGCTTTCCCGCCGCGCTCAATGGCCTGATGACGGCCAAGGACGTCTTCGACGCACGGTTTCCGGCACAAACGGGCGATTAAGCCCCGTCAAACACCCCAGCCCCCGAAGAGGTGGGCGGGACGTGCCGGCGACTGCGCAAAGGCTGTCACCTGAAGACCTTGGGGCCGGGGGCGAACAGCCCCCGGCCCTTTTTCGGTCATCACTCCGCCGGGGCGGGATGGTTGTGGTGGGGCGGCTCGTCGTCTCCCGCCGCTTCCCGCTTCGCCTTGCGCGCCTCGCCAAACGAGGCGAGCCAGCGGGCGAAGACATAGAAGACCGGGGTGAAGATGAGGCCGAACACGGTCACGCCGATCATGCCGGAGAACACGGCGGTTCCCAGCGACTGGCGCAGTTCGGAGCCCGCGCCCAGCGCCCACACCAGCGGCACCACGCCGAGGATGAAGGCCAGCGAGGTCATGATGATGGGACGCAGACGCAGCCGCGCCGCCTCCACCGCCGCCTCGCGACGGCCCTGCCCCTGATCCTCAAGCTGCTTGGCGAATTCCACGATCAGGATCGCGTTCTTCGCCGCAAGGCCGATGAGCACGATGAAGCCCACCTGGGTCAGGATGTTGCTGTCCTGACCTCTCAGCAGCACGCCGATGAGGGCCGCCACAAGGCACATGGGCACGATGAGGATGACCGCCAGCGGCAGGGTCAGGCTTTCATACTGTGCCGCCAGCACGAGGAAGACGAACACCACGCCCAGCGCGAAGGCAAAGATGGCGGTGTTGCCGGCCCGCTCCTGCTGATAGGCGAGCGCGGTCCACTCGAAGGCGAAGCCCTGCGGCAGGATGTTGCCCGCCAGCCCCTGCATGATCTGCATCGCCTGGCCCTGCGAGTAGCCGGGTGCGGGCGAGCCGTCGAGTTCGGCGGCGGGATACAGGTTGTAGCGCGGCACGCGATACGGGCCGGTCTGGTCCTTGAGGGTGGCGAAGGAGCCGATGGGCACCGTCTCCCCCGTGGCGTTGCGCACGCGGATCTTCAACAGATCGTTCGGGTCCATGCGGTAGGCGGCATCCGCCTGCACCTGCACCCGGAAGGTGCGGGTGAACAGGTTGAAGTCGTTCACATAGGTCGAGCCGATATAGGTCTGGAGCGCCCCGAACACGTTGGCCATGTCCACCTGGAGGAGCTGGGCCTTGGTGCGGTCGATGTCGAGATACATCTGCGGAGTGGAGGTCTCGAACAGCGAATAGACCTGCATCAGGCCCGGCGTCTGCGCCGCCGCGCCCATCATGGCATAGACCGTGTTCTGGAGCGCGGCATAGCCGGCCCCGCCCCGGTCCTCAACCATCATTCGGAAGCCGCCGGCATTGCCGATGCCCTGCACGGGCGGCGGCTGCACGACGATCAGCATGGCCTCCTGGATGGAGGCGAGCTTGCCGAACAGCTTCCCCTGCACGGCGGTCGCGGTGCGCGCCGGATCGCCCTGCCGCTCGCTGAACGGCTCCAGGATCACGAACATGGCGCCGGCATTGGGGGCGTTGGTGAAGGTGGCGCCCGAGAAGCCGACGATGTTGACGATGTGTCCGACGCCCGGCGTGCCGAGCACCTGATCGGCGGCTCGGGTCATCACATCCTGGGTGCGCTGCATGGAGGCACCCGGCGGCAATTGCACGGCCACGATCAGGTAGCCACGATCCTGCTGGGGAATGAACCCCTGCGGCGTGGTCATGAACAGGTGCGCGCCGAAGCCGATGAGGCCCGCATAAACCACCAGAACCAGCGCCACCACCCGCACCAGCCGGGCGGTAAGCCAGCCATAGCCGTTGCCCAGCCCCTCAAAGGCGCGGTTGAACAGCCGGAAGAAGCCGGTGATGGGCTTGGCGTACCACGGCACGTGATGGTTCGCCCGGTGGGGCTTCAGCAGCAGCGCGCACATGGCGGGAGACAGCGTCAGCGACACCAGCAGCGAGATGATGGTGGAGCCCGCGATGGTCAGCGCGAACTGGCGGTAGAACTGGCCGGAAATGCCGGTGATGAAGGCGCTCGGGATGAACACCGAGGCCAGCACCAGCGAGATCGCGATCAGCGCCCCGCCCACCTCGTCCATGGTCTTGTAGGAGGCATCCCGCGGCGACAGGCCCGCCGCGATGTTGCGCTCCACATTCTCCACAACGACGATCGCGTCATCCACCACGATGCCGATGGCAAGCACGAGGCCGAACAGCGACAGATTGTTCAGCGAAAAGCCGAACATCTGCATGAAGAAGAAGGTGCCCACCAGCGAGATCGGGATGGCGACGATGGGGATGATCGCCGCGCGCCAGGTCTGGAGGAACAGCAGCACCACGATGACCACCAGCACCACCGCCTCGAAGATGGTGTGCACCACCGCATCGACGGACTGCTGGATGAACTCGGTCGGGTTGTAATAGATGGCGTACTTCACGCCTTCGGGCAGCTGCGTGCCCAGCTTCTTCATTTCCTCCACCACGGCATTGCCGGTGGCGAGCGCGTTGGAGCCGGGACGCTGGAACACGCCGAGCGAGATGGACAGGTCACGGTCGAGATAGGAGGTGGAGGAATAGTCCTGCGCGGAGATTTCCACGCGCGCCACGTCCTTCAGCCGCACCAGAGCCGTCTGGGTCTGCTTGATGACCACGTCGCCGAACTGCTTCGGGTCGGTCAGGCGCCCCTGGGTGCGCACCGCCACCTGGAAGGCGCGCTGCTCCGGCACGGGCGGCTGGTTGAGGACACCCGAGGCCACCTGCACGTTCTGCGCCTGGAGGGCGGTCACCACGTCGCCCACCGTCAGGTTCAGTTCCTGAAGCCGGGTCGGGTCGAGCCACACCTGCATGGCATAGTCGCGGTTGCCGAATACCGTGATGGAGCCGACGCCGTCGATACGCGAGAGCACATCCTTGATCTGGACGTTGGCCACATTGGAGATGAACAGCGGATCGCGCGTGCCGTCCGGCGAATAGAGGCTCACCACCATCATCAGGTCGGGAGAGCTTTTCGACGTCACGACGCCGATCTGCTGCACCTCCTGCGGCAGGCGCGGGCTCGCGATGGCGACGCGGTTCTGCACCTGCACCTGCGCGATATCGAGATCCACACCGAGATCGAAGGTGACCGAGATGGAGAAGCGGCCGTCGGCGGTGGAGTTGGACGAGATGTAGAGCATCCCTTCCACGCCGTTGATCTGCTGCTCGATGGGCGCCACCACGGTGTCGGCCACCGTCTCGGCGCTGGCGCCGGGGAACTGGCCGGTCACGTTGATGACGGGGGGCGCGATGTCCGGATACTGGGCGACCGGCAGGCTGACATAGGCGATGCCGCCCAGCAGCATCACCACGATGGAAACCACCCACGCGAAAATGGGACGGTCGATGAAGAAGTGGGAGAGCCTCATGATGCGCCCTCCTTCACTTGGCCGAGGCCGCGCCGGCGGGCGCCTTGGCGTCCGCGGGCGCTGCCGGCTTCTCCTCCTGCGGCGTCACCTTCACGCCGGGACGAACCCGCATGAGGCCGTTGACGATCACCACGTCGTCCGGCTTCAGGCCGGACTTGATGACGCGCCGGCTGCCTTCCAGCGGACCGATCTCCACCGGGCGCACCTGAACCGTGTTCTCAGGCCCGACCACATAGACGAACTTCTGGAGCTGCTGGCTGCCGATGGCCACATCCGGCACCGAGAGCGCCTGGTAGGGCTCGGCGCCGGCGATGCGGATGCGCGCGAACATGCCGGGCTTGAACAGGTCGGTCTTGTTGTCGAAGACCGCGCGGCCGCGAATGGTGCCGGTCTCCGGGTCTACGATATTGTTGAGGAAGTCCATCTTGCCCTTATAGGGCCAGCCCTTGTCGTCGATGAGCTTCAGCTCCACCGGGCCGCCGCCGGAGCGGTCGGCGCCCTGCTGCCGCATGCGCTGGTAGCGCAGCAGCGAGGCTTCATCGAAGCTGAACTCGAAATAGATCGGGTCGGTGGAGACGATGATGGCGAGGAGGGTGGGCGAGCCGGAGCCGCCCTGCACATAATTGCCGACCGACACCCGCCGGTCGCCGATGCGGCCGGTGACCGCGGCGCGCAGCTCGGTGAACTGGAGGTCGAGCTTGGCCTGCGCCACGGCCGCTTCCTGCGCCTGCACGGTGGCGGCGCTGGTCTTCTGGCTCTGGGTGCGCTGGTCGAAGGTCTGGCGCGAGATGGCGGTGGAGTTGCGGTCCTCCAGCAGCGTCTTGGCGCGGTCGAGGTCGGCGCTGGTGAATTCCAGATTCGCCTTCGCCTGCGTAAGGTTCGCTTCCGCCTGCTGGAGCGCGATCTTGTAGGGGCGCTGGTCGAGGGTGAAAAGCAGGTCGCCCTCCTTCACCATCTGGCCGTCCGTGAAGCTGATCTTGTCCAGATAGCCGGACACCCGCGCATTCACCGAGACGCGATTGATCGCCTGGAATCGGCCGACATATTCGTCATATTCGGTAACCGGAATCGACTGCGGCTTCGCCACCGTGACGACCGGGGGCGGCGGTGCCGCCTGCTGCTGCTGCTGGCCCTGGCCGCAGGCCGCGAGGAGCAACGCGGAAGAGAGCATGAAGACGTGCGGAAGGCGCGGGGTAACCTGCATTTTTTGGCTCCGATCGGGGCGCCGGGCGCCGCCGAGGGTGGCAAGGGCGACATACGACCGATCCCGCAACCGACGTGTCGTGTTCGCAGCGGTCGAATAGCACAGCTTTTCGCAGCGCAAAATGCCGTAACGTTCACTTTCCCGAAGAGTCGGCCGCTTTGCCGCGCCGACGCCGCAGCGGGGCGAGGATGCTCTTGCCCAGAAGCAGCAGGATCGCCGCACCGTAGGCCACGCCCCCGGCCATCACAACCAGAAGCAGCACAAGCTCGTCCCGCCCGTAAGTCATGCCGTCCGTCAGCCGGAAGGCAAGCTGCGGGCCGAACCACAGCACCAGCGCCAGCACCCCGGCACTGGCGCCGATGCGGGCGAGGCGCCCGCCCAGCAGCGAATCGCCCACCGGCAGGCCGCGCCGGCGGGCGAAGATGATCAGCAGGGTCAGATTGATCCATCCGCCGATGGCGGTGGCAAGCGCCAGCCCCACCTGCGCGAGGCCGCCCATGAGCGCGAACTTGAGGGCGACATTGACGCTGATCGCCGTCAGCGAGGCGATCATGGGCGTGGTGGTGTCGCTGCGGGCATGGAACGGCGCCACGAAGGCCCGCATCACCACGATGGCGATCAGCCCGATGGCATAAGCCTGCAAGGTCGCCGCCGCCTCGGCCGCGTCGCCCCCCACCACCCCGATGGGCAGCTGGTTGATGCGATCCGCATAATAGAGCGCGGAGAGCGCGCCTGTGGGCAGGAAGGTGGCGATGATGGTATCGGCGAACAGCGCGATCTGCACCCCCGCCGAGCCGATGATGGCCGGCCCCAGCGCCTTCAGGAACCGCTTGGTGCCCGGATCGAGCCGGGGCCGCGCGAAGCGCACGCCGATGCCGGAGCGCTCCGCATCCCACATCAGCACCAGCACCTGCCCGATGCCGGACAGCAGCACGCCCCACGCCGCCGCATGCCCCGCCGTTGGAAACAGCGCGGCGGCGGAGAGGGTGCCGATCATGCACACATTGAGCAGGATGGGGGACGCCGCCGCCATGGCGAAGCGGTCATTGGCATTGAGCGCGCCCGACAGCAGCGTCGCGACCGAGACCAGCGCCAGATAGGGAAAGGTGATGCGCGTCAGCGTCACCGCCAGCGCGAAGCGCTCCGAATCCTCGCCGAGGCCCGGCGCCAGCAGGCCGACGAACTGCGGCGTCAGGGCCAGCGCCAGCGCCAGCAGCACCAGATGCACGCCGGCCATGGCGGTGAGGATCTCGTCCGCAAACCCCTTGGCCGCGCCGGTGCCGCCCTGCTCCTTCAGCCGGGCATAGGTGGGCACGAAGGCGGCATTGAACGCGCCTTCCGCAAAGATGGCCCGGAAATGGTTGGGCAGGCGGAAGGCGACAAGGAAGGCATCCGCCACAGGACCTGCCCCGAGAACCGCCGCCATCACCACGTCGCGGATGAAGCCGGCGAGCCGCGAGAGCAGCGTCAGTCCACCGACGGAGAGAATCGAGCGAAACATGAAAGGGGCAGTCCGTCAGGAAGGCGGGGGCATGCGATTCCCGCGCGCCGCAGCGTGACGGCACTTGCCGCCGGACGCAACGCCCGGCGGCAGAGGGGGCGGATCAGGCCAGCGCGCGGCGCACGGCGGCGACGATGCGATCCTGGGTGGCCTCGTCCAGATAGGCGTGCATGGGCAGGCTGATGACCTCATGGCACAGCGCCTCCGCCACCGGGCAGGCATCGGAGGGATACTGCGCATAGATCGGCTGGCGGTGCATGGGGATGCGGTAATAGACGGCGGTGGGGATGCCGTCCTTCTTCAGCGCCTCGGCCAGCGGATCGCGACGGCCCGGCGCGAGGCGGATGGTGTATTGCGCCCAGGTGGAGCTGGCGCCTTCCGCGACTACCGGCACGGTGCACACATCCGCCAGCAGCGCGTTGTAGCGACGGGCGATGCGCTCGCGGGCGGCGATCTCGTCCTCGAAGATGGCGAGCTTCTCGATCAGCACCGCCGCCTGGATGGTGTCGAGGCGGCCGGTCATGCCGATGCGGACATTCTCGTACTTGTCCACGCCCTGCCCGTGCTCGCGCACGCTCTTGAGAATCGGGACCAGCGCGTCGTCATCGGTGAACACCGCGCCGCCGTCGCCATAGCAGCCGAGCGGCTTGGCCGGAAAGAACGAGGTGGCCGAGGCATGGCCGATGCTGCCGGTGCGCTTGCCGCGCCAGGAGGCGCCGAAGCCCTGCGCGGCATCGCCCAGAACCTTGAGGCCATGGGATTCGGACACGGCGAGGATGGCGTCATAATCGGCGGCCTGTCCGAACAGGTCCACCGGGATCACCACCTTGGGCACGAGGCCCTGCGCCTTCGCCACCGCCACGGCCCGGTCGAGGCTGGCGGCATCCATGTTGAAGGTGTCGGGCTTCACGTCCACGAACACCGGGGTCGCGCCCACCCACGGCACCACTTCGGCGGTGGCGCAGAAGGTGAAGGCCGGGCAGAACACCGCGTCGCCCGGCCCGATTCCCCACGACATCAGGATCATGGCCAGCGCATCGGTGCCCGAGGAGCAGGCGAGCGCATGCCTGGCGCCGGCGAACTCGGCGAGCTGCTGCTCCAGCAGGGTCACTTCCGGGCCATTGATGAAGCGGCAGCTTTCCAGCACCGCGCTCACCGCCGCATCGATGCGCGCACCGAGGCGGGCGCGCTGGGAGGCCACGTCGATGAAGGGAATGGGGGCCATCTGGGACGTCACGTGGGAGGTCATGCGATCTTCAACTCACGTTCAGCCGACGGCGCGACGCCGTTCAGCGGAGGAGGACGCGTCCGCACGGGGCGCGAGGCAGTCGATGGCGATCTCAAGGCTCGCCACGCCTTCGTCGCCGGTCACGGGCGGGGCCTTGCCCGTGCGCACGGCTTCGAGGAACTGTTCAAGCTCCATGCGCAGCGGCTCGGCATAGGCGACCGGCAAATGGCGCATGGAATAGGAGCCGTCCGGGCGATAGTCGAAACACTCCGTCACCTGCCGGGTGAGGAGATCGCCCATCACATACTTCTTGCGGGTCGCCACATGCACCGTGCGCGCCTTGAAGGGCGTCAGCCAGTTGGTGTTGATGTGGGCGAGCACGCCGGACACGGTGCGGAACTGGAGCAGCGCAATGTCTTCCCGCTCCGCCACGGCGGAGGAGGTCTGCGGCTGCACTTCCGCGATGTCCGAGCCGGTGAACCAGCGGATCAGGTCGATATCGTGCACGGCGAGGTCGATCACCACGCCCACATTGGACATGCGGGGCGGAAACGGTCCGACGCGGGTGATGGCGATGGACAGCAATTCCTCGCCCTCAATGGCCTTCTTGACCGCCTGCACCGCCGGATTGAACCGCTCCACATGGCCGATCATCAGCGTCACGCCCTTGGCGCGGGCCGCTTCCACGATCTCGCGGCCTTCCGCCACCGTGGAGGCCACGGGCTTCTCCACCAGCACGGAGGTGCCGGCGCGGATCACGTCCAGCGCCACGGGATGATGGAGATGGGTGGGCGCCGCGACGATCACCGCATCGAGCCCGAGCGCCAGGAGCGCATGATGATCCGCCACCGCCTCGCATCCGAGGAAGCTGGCCACGCGCTGCGCCTGGGCGGTGTCGGGGTCCGCCACGGCCACCAGCTCCGCCTCGGGCAGGCTCGCAAGAACGCGGGCGTGGTTGGATCCCATGATCCCGATTCCCGCCACGCCGACCCGCAGCGGGCGCACGGCCTCGGATTTCAGAGCCATGTCGATCCTCGTCAATGACCAAATCTGTCTGCCCCGCCTCTATCACGCCACTCGGGGCGCAAGCGAGGCTCAGGGGCCGCGCGGCGGGTGGAAAACGTTCAACAATTGCGTCGGCATATTACCGCCGAATGCAGGCGCGGGGCGAAATCTGCTCGCAATGGTGGTGGCGCCTCCCGCATGGAGGGTGCAGTGCACAAACGCAGATCGGCCGGCCTGAAGGCCCAGGCCGACCAATCTGGTGTTGCGAGGAACGCCTGGAGGTCGCGCGGCCCGTCAGAACTTGTAGTTCACGCCGAGGCGCGCGGTGGAGCTGGTGAGCCCAGCCTCGGTGCCGATATTGTCGTAGGTCTTGGACCCGAGATCGGTATATAGATACTCCGCTCGCGCCGTCCAGTTATTGGTGAGCGCGTATTCGATGCCCGCACCGGCCGTCCAGCCCACATGAGTCTGGGACGATTCGAGCCCGTAATCG
>NCCY01000112.1 GCA_002279855.1 Rhizobiales bacterium 12-68-15 | reverse complement strand
AGGGGCGAGGGCGAGCGGGTGTGCAGCGTGTCCACCCGGTGTTTGCCGACGCTCTCCCAGAACATGCCGGCGAGGGCGAGGATGATGGCGGCGAGCACCGCATAGCGCACCCAGACCGGGGCCGCCCCGCCGGTATGGACCGTGCCGTCCTCCACGTCGCGCTTGTGGTTCAAAGCGAGGGCGTAGAACACCATGGTGGAGATGACGAAGATCAGCGACCAGCGGGTCTGGTTTCCGTCCGAGCCCACCAGCGCCCACAGGCTGTAGACCGCGGCGATCAGGGCGATGATGGTGTAGAGGGAATAGTCTTTGGGCGAGAGCGTCTTGTAGCCGAGCACCTTCAGCGAGATGGCCGAATAGATGTAGGGCAGCAGCGTCATGATGACGGCGATGGAGGCGATCTTGCCGAACTGCTCGCCGGCGGTGGGCGACATGGTGGCCAGCACCTGCACCGACATGATGACCGCCACGATGGCGAGCCCCGCCGAGGGCACGCCCTTGGCATTCACCCGCGCGAAGATGTTGGGGAACAGGCCGTCATCCGCCGCCGCCTTGGCGGTCTGGCCCACCAGCAGGGTCCAGCCGGCCAGCGAGCCGAGGCAGCCGATGGCGGCGCAGGCGGCGACCACGGACGCCGCCGTGTCCCCCAGTGCAAGGCGCGCCGCATCCGCGAACGGGGCGGAGGAGGAGATCAGCTCCTTGTTGGGGATCATGCCCATGATGACGGTGGAGGACAGCACGTAGCAGACCGCCGCGATGACGACGCCGAGGACCGTGGCGATGGGCACGTTCTTGCGCGGATTCTCCACCACGCCCGCCGAAACCGAGGCGGTCTCCACCCCGATGAAGGCCCAGAGCGTGAAGTTGAGCGTCGCGCCGATGGCGGCGAACGGCCCTTGCCCCGACACGTTCCACCCCGCCGCATAGACCGAGGGCGAGAACCAGAACCAGCCGAGCACCGCCATGCCGACGATCGGCACCAGCGCACCACATTGGCGAGCCAGTAGATGAGGTTGGTCTGGTAGCCCATATAGTCGCCGAACGCCTTGCGGGAATAGGCGTACGGCCCGCCGGCGGCCGGGTCGATGGAGGCGAGCTTGGCGAACACCAGCGCCAGCGACACGGCGCCGACTATGGTGACCAGCCAGCCGAACAGCGCGATGCCGCCGGTGGCCGCCAGATTGGCCGGGAGCATGAAGACGCCAGAGCCCATCATGTTTCCCGCCACCATCAGGGTGGCCGCGACAAGACCGATCTTCCGGCCGCCATCCGTGGCCCCGCCCGGGGCCGCCTGCGCCTCAGCCATGCCCGTTCCTCACGCCTTGATGCAGAGAACCTTGTAGGTGCCGTCCGTGATCTCGACGCCATGGGTGTCGTGACCGAAGCCGGGGAAGCGGCGGTCGAAGGCTTCCAGCGCCTTCAGGTAGCCGAGCAGCGGCCCGCCCGCCGGCCCGGCATTCTCGCCGGGCATCAGCAGGGCAATACCCGGCGGATAGGGCACCACGCCGGTCGCGACGGTGCGGCCCGCCATGGCGTCGAGCGTCAGGGGTTCCACCTGCCCGCGCACCAGATGCTCATAGGCCTCCACCGGCGAGAGGTCGGGCACCGGCAGCACGGAGAACGCGGCCGACATGGCGGCGGTGGTCTTCAGGTCCTTCATGGCGGCGAACATCTCGTCCGCCAGATCCTTCAGCCCCATGGCGGCATAGCGCTGCGGGGCCAGCGCCACGAGATCGGGCAGCACATGGTCGAGCGGGGCGTTGGCGTCGTAGTCGCGCTTGAAGTCCGCCAGTTCGCTCACCAGCGTGCCCCACTTGCCCTTGGTGATGCCCAGCGAGAACAGGAACAGGATGGTGAAGTCCGTGGTCTTCTCCACCACGATGCCCTGCCGGTCGAGATAGAGCGTCACGATGGCGGCGGGGATGCCGGTTTCGGCGAACACGCCGTCCGGGGAGAGGCCGGGGGTGAGCACGGAGACCTTGATGGGGTCCAGCATGCACCAGTCGTCTTCAAGATCATTGAAGCCATGCCAGCGCGCACCCGGCGCCAGCACCCAGCAGGACGGGTCGGTGACCAGTTGCGCCTCGCTGGCAAGGTGGAAGGCGATGTTCCGCCCGCTGCCGGCCTCCTTCACGGTGTCCGGTTGCCAGGTGGTGAAGAACCAGGTGCCCCGCGCCCCGTACTCCGCATGCATGCGGGCCATCATCTGGCGGAAGGCCACCGCCTCGCGGATGGATTCCGTGGTCAGCGCCTTGCCGGACGGGCCGTCCATCATGGCGGCGGAGACATCGTTGGAGGCGATGATGGCGTAGTTGGGCGAGGTGGAGGCATGCATCATGAATGCCTCGTTGAAGCGCACATGCTCCACCGGGGACCGCCCGTCCCGCACATGGATGTAGGAGGCCTGCGAGAGGGCGGCGAGCAGCTTGTGGGTGGACTGGGTGGCGAACACGGTCGGCCGCGAGGCATCGTGCGCCCCCGGCGCACCATGCATGGCGAAGCGCTCCCGATAGAGCGGGTTGAAGCGGGCATAGCCGTACCACGCCTCGTCGAAATGCAGCCGGTCCACGCTCTGGCCCAGCAGCCCCTCCACCTTCGCCACGTTATAGCAGAGGCCGTCATAGGTGGAGTTGGTGAGGATGGCATGCACCGGGGTCGGGTCGATCCGGCTGGTCACCAGCGCATTGGCGGCGATGCTCGCGCGGATCGCCTCGGGGGCGAGGCGGGCAGGGGGGATGGGGCCGATGATGCCGAGCCCGTTGCGGGAGGGCATCATGTAGGTGGGAATGGCGCCGGAGAGCGTCATGGCATGCTCCGCGCTCTTGTGGCAGTTGCGGTCGCACAGGCACACCTGATCGCGCGTGACCGAGGCCATCAGGATGACGCGGTTCGAGGTGGAGGAGCCGTTCGTCACATAATAGGTGCGATGGGCCCCGAACACGCGGGCGGCATAGGCCTCGCCCTGGCCGATGGGGCCGGAATGGTCCAGCAGCGAGCCAAGCTCGCCGACCGAGATGGACAGGTCGGCGCGGAACATGTTCTCGCCGAAGAACTCAAAGAAGGCCCGTCCGGCCGGATGCTTGAGAAAGGCCGTCCCGCCGGTGTGGCCGGGGGTGTGCCAGGAATATTCATGCACCTGCGAGAAGCGCGCGAGCGCGCCGAACATGGGCGGCAGCACCTGCCGCCGGTATCGTTCGATGGCCGCCACCACGCGCCCGGCGATGAAGCGGGGCGTGTCCTCCATCAGCCACACGAAATCGTCCACCGCGCCCATGGCCTCAAGCGGAATGGTGGAGGCGAGCGAGCGGTCCGCGCACAGGAAGACCGGGACTGCGGAATTGCGGGCGCGGATGGCGGCGATGGTGGCGAGGGCCGCCTTGTGGTCCGCATCGCCCTCCATGTCCCAGTCCAGCAGGATGGCCTGAAGCGCGGCATCGGAGGAGAACAGCGCGCTGGCCTCCTCGCACGAGACGGCGGTGACGACCGTCACATCCTGCGCTTCCAGTTCCTGCGCCAGCGAGCGGGCAACGCGGCCCGCGACGGTTTCGGCGGTGATCGCGGAGTGGGCGAACAGCGCCCGCATTCCGAGGCCCTCTTCCCGGCTGCGCTCCATGGTGCGGCATCCCTGATCTTGGCCGCTTGAGGACGCGGCACCGGCGATTGCATCACCCGCCAGCCCCCGCGTCACTCCGGTATTGCCCGCGAAGAGGAGCGTTTGGATGGTTTTTTGGCGCGTGGCGTCATCTTCCCTCAGGTCGCTTTCGCCCTCCGGCGGGGTTGATTTTGTCCAATCAGACAATCAGTCAATATGATTGACAGGCTCGCGAGGGGTGACCACAATGCGCGCCGAACCAGAGTGAACGCGTTCCGAGAGAAGAACCGTCACAGCAAACGTGGGAGGACATGCCATGAAGCCGAGCGATCGTGCCCCGAGGTCCCTGAACCGCCGTCAAGTGCTTGTCGCCGGTGCGGCTGGCGCCATTGCCGCCCCTTACCTGATCCGCGACGCGGTCGCGCAGGGCAAGGCGGTGAATGTCGGCGTGATCATGCCGCTGTCGGGCGCCAATGCGCAGTTCGGCATCAATTCGCGCAACGGCGTGGAACTGGTGGCGGACGAGATCAATGCGGCCGGCGGCATCAAGGCGCTGGGCGGCGCGCGCATCAATCTCGTGGTGGCCGATTCCACCTCGAACCCGACCACGGCGGCCAATGTGGCGCAGCGCCTGCTGACCCAGAACGACGTGGTGGCGATCATCGGGGCCTTCGCCTCTTCCCTCACCATCGCCATTTCCGAAGTCACTGAACGGCGCGGCGTGCCGCTGTTCACCATGTCCTTCTCGGACCAGATCACCTCGCGCGGCTTCGAGAACATCTTCCAGGTGGTCGCCAAGGCGTCGGTGCTGGGCAAGGCGCAGTTCGACGGCACCGTCGCCATCGCCGCCACCGCCGGCCAGAAGCTGGAGAAGGTGGCCATCATGTATGAGGACACCGCCTATGGCACCTCGCAGGCCGGCGGCCTTCGGGCGGGCGCCAAGGCGGCGGGCGTCGAAGTGGTGATGGACGATGCCTATCCCCTCGGCATCACCGATGTGACCCCGCTCATCAACAAGCTGCGGTCCTCCGGCGCGCAGGCGGTGTTCCCGGTCTCCTATCTCAACGATTCCCTCCAGATCATCCGGTCCATGCGCCAGCAGAAGGTGACCATTCCCGCCATCGGCGGCGCGGCCGGCTATGTCATCCCGGACTTCGAGAAGGGCCTCGGCGAATATGCCGAAGGCGTGCTCTCGATTTCTCCCGCCAATTACGATCTCGACCCGGCCCTGACCGACCGCTTCCGCAAGCGCTATGGCTACTTCATGGTGCATGAGGCGCTGGAGCATGCGGTGTGCATGGACGTGCTGGCGCAGGCGATGGAGAAGGCCAAGTCCACCGCTCCGGAGGCACTGCGCAAGGTGCTGCACGGCACCCGCTTCGAGGGTGGCTGGACCAAGGCGATGACGGGCGGCGCGGTGCAGTTCGACAAGACCGGCCTCAACACGCTGTCGGTCCCGGTCATGGTGCAGTGGCGCAACAAGGAACTCGTGACGGTGTGGCCGTCCGAATATGCCAAGGGCAAGGCCGTCTGGACGAACTGAGGCCGTACGGCGCCGGGGCGAAGCCGGCGGCGCCGGTCAAAGACCGGGGCGCGCCGGCATGAGGCGCTCCCCCTTCCGGATCCGCGAGCGGAGTTGAATCCAGCCATGGCAGTCCTGCAGGCCATCCTTGATGGGCTGATGATCGGCGGCGTCTATGCCGTCATCTCGATCGGTCTCACCCTGGTCTTCGGCGTGATGGGCATCGTCAATTTCGCGCAGGCGGAATTCCTGATGCTCGGCATGTTCGTGGCCTATTATGCCTGGGCGTGGCTCGGGCTCGATCCGCTGCTCGCGGCGCCGCTGGCCTTCGGGGTGGTGTTCCTGCTGGGAGCAGCCATCCAGCGCGTGCTGATCCGGCGCGTGCTGAAAGCCCCGGAGGTCGCGCAGATCTTCCTCACGGTCGGCATGCTCATCGTGCTGGAAAACGCCGCTCTGCTCATGTTCGGCTCCGGCTTCAAGTCGGTGTCCACACCCTACCAGACCTCCTCGCTCCAGCTCGGCCCGCTGTTCATCAGCGTGCCGTATCTGGCCGCCTTCGCCATGTCCGTGGCCTCGGGACTGGCGCTGTTCCTGTTCATGCGCGCCAGCTGGTTCGGCCGCGCCATGCGCGCCACGGCGCAGGACCCCATGGCGGCGAAGCTGATGGGCATCGATTCCGATCGTATGCACATGCTGGCCTTCGCGCTGGGGGTGGGGCTCACCGCCTTCGGCGGCGCGGTCATCCTGCCGTATCTGACCGTCTCGCCCACGGTGGGCGCACAGTTCGTGGTGCTGATGTTCACCGTCGTGGTGCTCGGCGGGCTCGGCTCGGTGGCCGGTGCGGTGGTGGGCGGGCTTGCGGTGGGCATCATCCAGTCGCTGTCCGCGCTGGCCTTCCCCATCCAGCTCCAGAATCTCGTGCTGTTCCTCGTCTTCATCGCCGTGCTGGCGCTGCGGCCCAAGGGCCTGCTGGGAGGCGCCCGATGAACCGCTCCACGCTCCTGCGCGGCCTCGGCCTTGCCGTGCTGCTGGCGGTGGCCGTCGCCACGCCCTTCCTGCTGGACCCGCGCGGCTATGCCATCCGCGTGGTCTGCCTCGCGCTGCTGTTCGCCGCCATGGCGCAATGCTGGAACATCGTCGCCGGGCTCGCCAACCAGGTTTCGCTGGGCCATGCCGCCTTCTTCGGCATCGGCGCCTATACATCCACGCTGCTGCTGATCCATTTCGGCCTGTCGCCGTGGCTCGGCATGCTGGTGGGCGCGGTGCTCGGCGGCATCGCCGCCTTCCTCATCAGCCTGCCGACCATGCGGCTGAAGGGGCATTATTTCGCCCTCGCCACCCTGGCGTTCGGCGAGGTGATGCGGGTCATCGCCAACAGCTGGAGCGGGCTGACCGGTGGGCCGGTGGGCATCTCCGTGCCGTTCGCCCCGCCCAGCTTCGCCATGATGCAGTTCAAGGAGACGCGGCCCTATTACTGGCTGATGCTCGCCGCGCTCGTGGTCGTCACCCTGGTCTTCGTGGCGATCCGGCGCAGCAAGCTCGGCTACCGGCTGCGGGCGATCAAGGAGAATGCCGACGCGGCGGAAGTGATCGGCGTGGACACCACCCGCACCAAGATCACCGCGGCGGTCATTTCCGGCATGCTCACCGCCTGCCTCGGCACGCTCTACGCCCAGTTCCAGTTCTTCTTCGATCCGGACACGGTGTTCGGCGTCGCCTCCATCTCCGTGCGCATGGCGATGATCGCCATCGTCGGCGGAATCGGCACGGCAGCGGGGCCGATCCTCGGCGCCTTCTTCGTGATCCCGCTGGAGGAGTTCGCCAACGACCTGTTCTCCTCGCGCGCCGCCGGCCTGTCGCAACTGGTGTTCGGCGTGCTGCTGATCGGGGTGATCCTCATCGAGCCGCGCGGCTTCATGGCGCTGGGCTCGCGTATCCGGCGCCTGTTCGGCAAGGGAGGCCGCCCATGAGCCAGCCGCTCCTCCAGGTGTCCGACATCTCCAAGCGCTTCGGCGGGCTGCGGGCGCTCTCGGGCGTCAGCCTCACCGTGGCGGCCGGCGAGATCGTCGGGCTGATCGGCCCCAACGGCGCCGGCAAGACCACGCTGTTCTCCACCCTGGTCGGCCTTCACCGGCCCGACAGCGGTGCCATCCGGCTTAACGGCAAGGATCTCGTCGGGCTGAAGCCCCACAGGATCGCCGCCGCCGGCATGGTGAAGACCTTCCAGAACGTGGCACTGTTCCTGGACTTCTCGGTCCTGGACAACGTGCTCACCGGCGGGCTGCTGCATCTCTCGGTGACCGAGGCGCGCGACCTTGCCCGCCGCTGCCTTGAGCAGGTGGGCATCGCCGGCATCGCCGACAAGCTCGCCCGGGACCTGTCCTTCCCGGAACGGGCGCGGGTGGAGGTGGCGCGCGCGCTGTGCACCCAGCCCAAGGTCCTGCTGCTGGACGAGGCCATGGCCGCCCTCAACCATGTGGAGATGGACGCCTTCATCGCGCTGCTGCGCCAGTTGCGGGGAGAGGGGCTGACCCTAGTCATCGTGGAGCATCACATGCGGGCGATCATGTCCCTGTGCGACCGGATCGTCGTGCTCAATTTCGGCCAGCTCATCGCCACCGGCACGCCGGCGGAAGTCTCGCGCGATCCGGCGGTCATCCAGGCCTATCTCGGCAGTTCGGCGGCGTGAGGAATGGACGCGATGACATCTGACGTTCCGCTTCTTTCCATCGCGGACCTCCATGCCGGCTATGACGGCGTGGATGTGCTGCATGCGGTGTCCCTGTCCATGGCGGCGGGGGAGTTCGTGTGCGTGATCGGCGCCAACACCGCCGGCAAGAGCACGCTGCTGCGCACCGTGTCGGGCCTCGTCTCCGCGCGCGGCAGCATCCGCTTCGAGGGCCAGGAACTGGTGGGGCGCCCCGCCCACCGCATTCCCGGCCTCGGCATCGCCCATGTGCCGGAAGGGCGCCATGTCTTCCCGGACATGAGCGTCGATGAAAATGTCATGCTCGGCGCCTTCTCCGTGCGCGATGCGGCCGATCTCGGCCGACGCCGCGAGCATGTGCTGGAGATGTTCCCGCGCCTGCGCGAGCGGCTGGGGCAGGCGGCGGGCACGCTCTCGGGCGGCGAGCAGCAGATGGTCGCCATCGGCCGCGCGCTGATGCTCGCGCCGCGCCTGCTGCTGCTGGACGAGCCGAGCCACGGCCTCGCCCCCAAGGTGGTCGATGAACTGCACGACACGTTCCTCGCCATCAGCCGCAGCGGCACGGGCATTCTGCTTGTGGAACAGAACACCGCGCTCGCGCTATCGGTCGCGAGCCGTGGCTATGTCCTCGAATCCGGCCGCATCGTGCTCGAAGGGACGAGTGCGGAGCTTTCGGGCAATGATGCCGTGCGCAGCGCCTATCTGGGCCTGTGACGGCGGGAAGACCATCATCCAGCAGTGAAGGGTATCGTCCATGTCTCACAGTGAGCAGTTCGACAAGGGTCTTGAAGTCCGTCGCAAGGTGCTCGGCACCGAATATGTGGACGGCAGCCTCGCCAAGGCCGACGATTTCATGATGGCCTTCCAGAACATCACCACGGAATGGTGCTGGGGCTATGCCTGGACCCGTCCGGGCCTCGACCACAAGACCCGCTCCATGCTGAACCTCGCCATGCTCACCGC
>NCCY01000111.1 GCA_002279855.1 Rhizobiales bacterium 12-68-15 | reverse complement strand
CGGCCGAGTGGGAGCCGCTGGTCTTCCACGCCACCGGCACCGGCGGGCGGGCGATGGAGAAGCTCATCGAGTCCGGCCTCGTGGGCGCGGTCATCGACATTTCCACCACCGAGGTCTGCGACCTGATGATGGGCGGCCTGCTGCCCGCCACCGAGGACCGCTTCGGCGCCGTCATCCGCACCCGCATCCCCTATGTGGGATCGGTCGGGGCGCTGGACATGGTGAATTTCGCGGCCCCCGAGACGGTGCCGGAGCGCTATCGCGGCCGCAGGCTTTACGCCCACAACCCGCAGATCACGCTCATGCGCACCACGCCGGACGAGAATGCCCGCATGGGCCGCTGGATCGGCGAGCGGCTGAACCAGATGGACGGGCCGGTGCGCTTCCTCATTCCCGAGCGCGGGGTCTCCGCGCTCGATGCCGCCGGCCAGCCCTTCCATGATCCGGCGGCGGATGCGGCGCTGACCGAGGCGCTGGTGCAGACGGTGCGCGCCACGCCCAACCGCCAGATCCTCCGCCTTCCCCTCCATATCAACGATCCCGCCTTCGCCGCCGCTCTCGTGCAGCAGTTTCGCGCGCTGCATGCGGGCCGGCGCCGCGAGCGGGCGCCGCACCGCCAGGGGGCGTCATGACAGGCTTCGAGAAATCCGCCCTCCTCGCCCGCTTCCGCCAGATGGTGGCGGCCGGCGAGCCGATCATCGGCGGCGGCGCCGGCACCGGCCTGTCGGCGAAGTCCGAGCAGGCGGGGGGCATCGACCTCATCGTCATCTACAATTCGGGCCGCTACCGCATGGCCGGGCGCGGCTCGCTCTCCGGGCTGATGCCCTATGGCGATGCCAATGCCATCGTCATGGAGATGGCGGCCGAAGTGCTGCCCGTGGTGACCGACACGCCGGTCATTGCCGGGGTGTGCGGCACCGACCCGTTCCGCCGCATGGACACCTTCCTCGACGAGGTGAAGCGGGCCGGCTTCGCGGGCATCCAGAACTTCCCGACCGTGGGCCTCATCGACGGCACCTTCCGCCAGAATCTGGAAGAGACCGGCATGAGCTATGCCCTTGAGGTGGACATGGTGCGGCTCGCCAATGCCCGGGGGCTGCTGACCACCCCTTACGTGTTCTGCGAGGACGATGCCCGCGCCATGGCGGGGGCGGGGGCGGACATCATCGTCTGCCATCTCGGCCTCACCACGGGCGGCACCATCGGCGCCGGCACCGCGCTGCGGCTGGAGGACTGCCCCGCCCTCGTGGACCGCTGGGCGGCGGCGGCGCTGGAGGTGAAGGGCGATGCCCTCATCCTCGTTCATGGCGGCCCGGTGGCCGAGCCGGCGGATGCCGACTTCATCATGAAGAACACCAGGACCTGCCACGGCTTTTACGGCGCCTCCTCCATGGAGCGCCTGCCGGTGGAGGTGGCCATTCGCGACCAGGTCCGCGCCTTCAAGCGGATCGGTCGTGCGCACGAAACCCGGCCGGCGCCACAGGCCGGCGACGCAAGCTAGCCCGAAACCGGGCAGGAGGATGAGGACATGACGGGAGAGCTGATCGGATCGCTGATCCTCTGGCTGATCGTGGCGGTGATCGTGATCGCCATCATCGTCTATCTGGTGAACTGGCTGTACCGCCGCTCATCCAAGGAGGTCTCCTTCGTCCGCACCGGGCTGTTCGGCGAAAAGGTGGTGATCAATGGCGGCGCCTTCGTGCTGCCGATCATCCATGACGTGACGCCGGTGAACATGAACGTGCTGCAGCTGGCGGTGACGCGGGCGAACAATGACGCGCTCATCACCCGCGACCGCATGCGGGTGGACATCGACGCGGAATTCTATGTGCGGGTGAAGCCGCAGCGCGAGGCGGTGGCGGTGGCCGCCGCCACCCTCGGCCGGCGCACCCTCCAGCCGGACCAGCTCAATGCGCTGCTCTCGGGCAAGTTCATCTCCGCGCTGCGCACGGTGGCATCCGGCATGACCATGGAGGAACTGCACGAGCAGCGCGGAACCTATGTGGAGCGGGTGAAGGAGGCCGCCGCCGAGGCACTGGACCAGAACGGCCTCGTGCTGGAATCCGTCGCGCTGACCGACCTCGACCAGACCGACCTGCAATATTTCAACCCTTCCAACCGCTTCGACGCGGAAGGCCTGACCCGGATCATCGCGGAGATCGAGGACAAGCGGAAGCTGCGCAACGACATCGAGCAGGATTCGATGATCCTCATCCGCACCCGCAACCTGGAGGCCGAGCGGCAGGCGCTGGATATCGAGCGCGAGAGCGAGCAGGCGCGGCTGGAGCAGCAGCGCCAGATCGAGATCCGCCGCGCCGTGCAGCGCGCGGAGGTCGCCCGCGAGCGGGCGGTGCGCGACACCGAGGCCGAGCAGGCGCAGATCACCTCCCGCGAGGAGATCGAGAAGTCGCGCATCGCCAATGAACGCGCCATCAGCGAGGCGCGGATCGCCTCCGAGCGGGACATCCGCCAGCAGGAGATCGCCCGCACCCGCGCCGTGGAGGAAGCGGAGATCGCCGCCCGCGAGCATGTGGAGACTGCGCGCATCGCCAATGATCAGGCGATCAACGCCGCCCGCATCGCGGCGGAGAGCGAGATCCGCCAGAAGGAGATCGAGCGTACCCGCGTGCTGGAGGCCGCCGAGATCGCGGCGCGCGAGGCGACCGAGAAGGCCCGCATCCTTCAGGAGACGGCGGTGAATTCCGAGCGCATCTCCCGCGAGCAGGAAGTGCGCAACCGCGAGATCGCCCGCACCCGCGCGCTGGAGCAGGAGGACATCGCGGCGAAAGAGGCGGTGGAATCCGCCCGCATTTCCCAGGAGGAGCGCGTGCGCGCCCTCCAGATCGCCCGCAACCAGGCGCTGGACGAGGCCGAGATCGCCGCCCGCGAGGCGGTGGAGAAGGCCCGCATCGCGCAGGAGACCGTGCTGACCGCCGAGCGCATCGCGCTGGAGCAGCGCAAGAGCCTGCTGGAGATCGGCCGGACCGAGGCGGTGGAGGCAGCGGAAATCTCCGCCCGCGAAAGCGTCGAGACCGCCCGCATCAGCCAGGAGAAATCCCTCTCCGGCGCGCGCATCCGGCGCGACGAGGAGGTGCGCAACCTGGAGATCGCCCGCAACCAGGCCATCGACACCGCCGAAATCTCCGCCCGCGAGGCGACCGAGGCCGCCCGCATCGCGCAGGAGAAGATGGTGGCGGCGGAGCGGATCGCCGCCGAGCTTGCGACGAAGGAACTGGAGATCCGCCGCAATGCGGATCTGGAAGCCGCCGAGCTGAAGCGCCGCGACGCGGTGGAGCGCCAGCGCATCGCCACCGAGCTTGGCCTCGACGCGGAGAAGATCAGCTCCGCACAGGCGCGGGAGATGCTCCAGATCGCCCAGAAGAAGGCGATCGAGGTGGCGGAGGAGGAGCGCGCCATCGCCCTCGCCGCCAAGAAGGTGGAGCGCGCCGACGCCGACAGCACGCTGCGGCAGGCGGAGATCACCGCGCGCCAGCAGGTGGAGAGCGTGGACATCGCCCGCGAGCAGGTGCTGGAGGCCGCCCGCATCGAGCGGCGCAAGGCGCTGGAGCAGGCGGAGATCGCCCGCAATCAGGCCCTGCAGGAAGCGCAGATCGCCTCCAACGAGGAGGTGGAGCGCGCGCGCATCTCCTCCGATCGCGGACTGGACGAGGCCCGTGTCGGCCGCCAGCGCGAGCTGCGCAAGCTGGAGATCGAGCGCGAGCGCGATGTCGAGGCCGCCGCCATGGACAAGGCCATCGCGCTCTATGCCAAGTCGCTGGAGGAATCCGCCGCGCAGGCCAGCGCCGAGATCGCCCGCGCCAAGGCGGTGGAGGCCGAGGAGCAGGTCAAGACGGTGCGCGAGAGCGAGACCGCCAAGCGCCGCCGGACCGTGGAGGTCATGCTGGCCGAAAAGTCCGCCGAGGAATCGCGCATCGCGTCCGAGGCCGAGAAGGTGCGGCGCGCGGTGGAGGCCGAGGCGCAGAAGCTGCTCTACGAGGCCGAGAACGTGCTCAGCGACGGCGCCCGCTACGGCCTGTTCCGGCGCCGGCTGCTGGACCGGATCGAGGGCATCGTGCGCGAGAGCGTCAAGCCCATGGAGAAGATCGAGGGCATCCGCATCCTCCATGTGGACGGGCTCGCGGGAGCGGGTGGCGGCGGCGGGGGAGGGGCGGCGCGCTCGCCCACCGACGAGGTGATCGAATCCGCCCTGCGCTACCGGGTGCAGGCGCCCATGATCGACCAGGTGATGAAGGAGATCGGCATCGAGGGCGGCAACCTTGCCCGCATGGGCGGGCTGATGCGCGAGGCGTCCGATCTCCAGCGGGTCGCCAAGGAAGCCCAGCCGCCCAAGCCCAAGGCGGGCGGCGGTGAAACGGCGGCGGCGACAGCGGGCGGAACCGGCGAGGGGGGCACCGGCGGCGGCTCCGACGGCGGGGCTTCCCCGGCCGGCAAGGCGTGAGGGTGAATCATGGCTCGCGTCTACGTTTCCAGCGTCATCTCCGCTCCCGCCGCCCGGGTCTGGGCCCGGCTGCGCGACTTCAACGGCCTGCCCAACTGGCACCCGGCCATCGCCGAGAGCCGGATCGAGAATGGCGAACCGGCCGACAAGGTCGGCTGCATCCGCGCCTTCTCGCTGCGCAATGGCGACCGGCTGCGCGAGCAGCTTCTCGGCCTGTCCGACTACGACATGTTCTGCACCTACGCGATCCTGGATTCGCCCATGCCGCTGACCAATTACGTGGCGACGCTCCGGCTGACGCCGATCACCGACCAGGATCGCACCTTCATCGAATGGTCGGCGGATTTCGACTGCGCCCCGGAGCGCGAGGCCGAGCTTGTGGCCGGCATCGGCGGTAACGTGTTCCAGGGCGGCTTCGATGCCCTCAAGCGCGCATTCGGGGGGTGAGCCATGCCCCACGTGGTCCGCAGCACGATCATCGATACGCCGGTGGACCGGCTCTGGTCGGTCCTGCGCGACTTCAACGGCCACGACAAATGGCATCCGATCGTCGCGTGGAGCGAGATCGAGCGCGCCAATCCCTCCGACCGCGTGGGCTGCGTGCGGCGGTTCCAGCTGCGCGACGGCAGCGAGCTGCGCGAGCAGCTTCTGACCCTGTCGGATCTTGAAATGACTTTCAGCTACTGCCTGCTGGATACGCCGATCCCGCTGTTCAACTACGTGGCCCATGTCCGGCTGCTGCCCGTCACCGACGGCAACCGCAGCTTCTGGCACTGGGAAAGCCGCTTCACCACGCCGCCGGGGCGGGAGGCGGAACTCGCCCGGATCGTCGGCGACGAGGTCTACACCAACGGCATCGAGGCGGTCCGCCGCCTGCCGCAGATCGCCGGCGAGGAGGCGTGACATGCTGGATGTGAGACACTGCGCAACCCTCGCCGAAGCCGCCGGCCTGCTGGCCGGAGACCGCCACGCACTGCTGATCGGCGGCGGCACGCTGGTGATGCGGGACGTGAACGAGGGCCGGCTCACGGACGGCACGCTGGTCCGCGTCTCCGATCCCGCCTTCCGGCAGGTGAATGCGGGCGGCGCCCGCATCGAGCTGGGCGCGGGCGTCACCATGGCCATGGTGCTGGCGAGCCGGGAGCTCGGCTTCCTGCATGCGCCCGCGCGCTCCATCGGCGGGCCGGCGGTGCGCAACATGGCGACCATCGGCGGCAACCTGTTCGCGGCCTGTCCCTATGGGGATTTCACCGTCGCGCTGCTGGCGCTGGAGGCGCAGGTGGTGGTGCAGTCCGGCTATGGCTCGGGCCGCGCCATGCCGCTGGAGGATTTCCTCGCCGCGCGGGACCGGGGCGGCATCGGCCTCGTCACGGCGGTCCAGTTCGCGCGCCCGCAGAACCCGGCCGACCTGCGGTTCCGAAAGGTCAGCCGGGTGAAGCCCAAGGGCATCGCCGTCCTCTCCATCGCCGCGCACCTGCCGCTTGCGGGCGGGCGGGTGGCGCAGCCGCGCATCGCCTATGGTGCCATGGCGCCCACCCCCATCCGCGCCCGCGCCGTCGAGCGCGTCCTGGAGGGCAAGCCGCTGGATGCCGCCGCCATCCAGGCGGCCCGGCAGGCGGCGCTGGAGGGCTGCCGGCCGGCCACCGATGCCATCGCCAGCGAATGGTACCGGCGCGAAATCCTGCCCGTTCACCTTGCCCGGCTGCTGGCCGGCGAAGCCCCGTGAGGACATGAAGATGGCCAAGCTCCCGGTCCAGTTCAGCCTCAACGGCACCGATCGCGCCACCTTCGTCGAGCCGGCGGGCACGCTGCTGGACATGCTGCGGCGGGGCCTCGGGGACTTCGCGCCGAAATATGGCTGCGGGCAGGGCACCTGCGGTGTCTGCACGGTGCTGGTGGACGGCGAGCCGCATCTGTCCTGCCTGACGCTGGCGGTGGCCTGCGAGGGCCGGCGCATCGAGACCGTCTCCGGCATGGCCGACGGGCCGGACCTGCACCCGCTGCAGCAGGCCTTCATGGACCATTTTGCCGCCCAGTGCGGCTTCTGCACGCCCGGCATGCTCACCGCCGCCCGCGCGCTGCTGGCGAAGAACCCCAACCCCACCCGCGAGGAGGTCATCGACGGCATCAGCGGCAATATCTGCCGCTGCACCGGCTATGAGCCGATCATCGCCGCCATCCTCGCTGCCGCCGGGTCTCCCGGCGCGCGGCGGGCTTGAAGGAGGCTGCCATGCTGGAGATGCGCAAGGATATCTTTGCCGACGAGCGCGACGACAACCTCAATGTGGTGGGCAAGGGCGTGCAGCGGCAGGACATGCCAGGCCATGTCACGGCCCGCTCCCGCTTCTTCGACGACCACGCCTTCGAGGGCCTGCTGCACCTGAAGGTGGTGCGCAGCCCGCACCATCACGCCCGCATCCGCGCCATCGACGTCGCCGCTGCCGAACGGGCGCCGGGGGTGAAGAAGGTGCTGCGCGGCGCCAACGTGCCGGTCAACAAGAATACGCTGCTGAGCCTGATCAATTTCGGCAAGGACGACGAGCCGACCCTGGCGGTGGACAAGGTGCGCTACAAGGGCGAGCCGGTGGTGGCGATCATCGCCGACAGCGAGGCGGCGGCCCTCGCGGCGCGCAAGCTGGTGCGGATCGACTATGAGCCGCTGCTGCCGGTGTTCGACGTGGAAGAGGCGCTGAAGCCCGGCGCCCCGGTCATCAACGACATCTATCCCGGAAACTATTTCGAATATCACGAGCGGTTCGATCACCAGAAGCTGCGCTTCGGCGATGTGGAGCGGGCGTTCGCGCAGGCCGATCTGGTGGTGGAGGAACGCTACCAGATGTCGCCCATCGAGCATGCGCCCACCGAGACCAACGGCACCATCGCCGCGCCCGAGCACAATGACCGCTATGTGGTGCATTCCTGCGCGCAGGGCCTGTTCTTCTCGCTCGGCACAACGGCGAAGATCCTGAACCTGGAATCCAACCGGCTGCATTTCATCGGCGGCACGGTGGGCGGCGGCTTCGGCGGCAAGGTGGATTCGCTCACCGAGCCCTTGGCGGTGCTCGGCGCCATGCTCACCGGGCGGCCGGTGCGCTATGTGCTCGATCGCGAGGAGGAGATGCTCTACGGCTCGCCGCGCGGGGCCGAGCGCATCTATGTGAAGGACGGGCTGATGCGCGACGGGCGGATCATCGCCCGCCACATCCGCAGCTATTTCGATGCGGGCGCCTATACCCGCTTGTCGAGCTACGCGGCCATCAAGTGCACCGCCCATGTGCCGGGGCCGTACTGGATCCCCAATGTCTCGTCCGACATCTATGTGGCCTACACCACGCGCTGCCCCTCCACCGCCATGCGCGGCTTCGGCGTCAC
>NCCY01000110.1:12104-15363 GCA_002279855.1 Rhizobiales bacterium 12-68-15 | reverse complement strand
ACCGGCAGGCAGGGAGACACGCCATGAGCACAGACGACCCGGCAGGCGCTGGCGCGGGTGTGGATGCCGCCGCCGCGGCCCGTCATCGGGAGAAGATGGCGAAGCGCAAGGCGGTTCAGGATGCCGAAGTCGCCGCAAAGACCATCGCGGAGAAGGGTCTGCTGATCGTCCATACCGGACCCGGCAAGGGCAAGAGCACCGCCGCTTTCGGGCTCGCCCTGCGCATGCTGGGGCGTGGTGGAAATGTCGGCGTCGTGCAGTTCATCAAGGGCGCCTGGCAGACCGGGGAGCAGGACGCCTTCGCCGCCTTCGGGGATCGCGTACGGTGGCATACCATGGGTGAGGGGTTCACCTGGGACACACAGGACCTCGCCCGCGACACCGCCGCCGCCGACCGGGCCTTCGCCAAGGCGCGCGAACTGATGGCAGACCCGCACATCCGCCTTCTGGTTCTCGACGAACTCAATATCGCGCTGCGCTACGGCTATCTCGATCTTGCGGAGGTGGTGGCGACCCTTAAGGGGCGGCGCGACGATCTCCACATCGTCGTGACCGGCCGCAACGCCAAGCCGGAGCTGCTGGAGGCTGCGGACCTCGTCACGGAGATGGGTCTGGTAAAGCACCATTTCGCGGCCGGCGTGAAAGCGCAGCCGGGTATCGAATTCTGAGGCGATCATGCCGGCGCTGATGTTCCAGGGCACGGGCTCCAACGTGGGCAAGTCGCTGCTTGCCGCGGGATTCTGCCGTGCCTTTGCGAACCGGGGGCTCCGGGTGCGGCCGTTCAAGCCGCAAAACATGTCCAACAATGCCGCCGTCACCATGGATGGCGGCGAGATCGGCCGGGCGCAGGCCCTTCAGGCCCGCGCCTGCCGCGTGCCGCCGTCCGTGCACATGAACCCCGTGCTGCTGAAGCCGCAGAGCGAGGTCGGCGCGCAGATCGTGGTGCAGGGCAGGGTTACCGGCACCGCGAAGGCTGCCGCCTACCAGTCCCTGAAGGCCGGACTGATGCCTGCCGTGCTGGATAGCTTTAGCCGGCTGCAGGGCGAATCGGACCTTGTGCTGGTGGAGGGCGCAGGGAGCGCCTCCGAGGTCAATCTGCGGGCCAACGACATCGCGAACATGGGTTTTGCGCGAGCGGCAAACGTGCCGGTCATCCTCATCGGCGACATCGACAGGGGAGGGGTGATCGCCTCCGTGGTCGGCACGAAGTTCGTACTTGATGCATTGGATGAAGTGCTCATATCCGGTTTCATCGTCAACAAGTTCCGGGGCGATCCGGACCTGTTTTCAGAGGGGATGCGGCTGATCGCACGCCACACCGGATGGGCGCCCCTCGGCCTTGTTCCGCACTTCGCAGGTGCAGCAAAGCTGCCAGCGGAGGATGCGCTCGCGCTGGAAGCGCCGCCGCCCCGGAAGCGCGCCGCGAGGGTGCGGATCGCGGTGCCGACCCTGCCGCATGTGTCGAATTTTGATGACCTCGATCCCCTCGACGCAGAGCCGGCTATCGATCTGATCCGCGTGCGGCCGTCGGAGCTGCTGCCCGCCGATATCGATCTGGTCCTGCTGATCGGCTCAAAGGCCACGCGGGCGGATCTTGCCGCCCTCAAGGCCGGCGGTCTCCATCACGACATCATGGCTCATGCGCGGCGCGGCGGCCGGGTGCTGGGACTGTGCGGGGGATACCAGATTCTGGGCCGGCGGGTGGAGGATCCGCTGGGGCTGGAGGGGCCACCCGGCGCGGAAGAGGGGCTCGGCCTGCTGGACGTGGTGACCCGCCTGACCGCCGAAAAGCGGCTGGAGGCGGTCGAAGGCGCCAGTTGCCTGGGCGCGCCCTTTTCAGGTTACGAGATGCATATGGGCGAAACCACCGGCAGCGACTGCGAGCGCCCTTTCGCGCGCCTCGCCACAGGCGCGGCCGATGGTGCCGTTAGTGGCGCGGGGACGGTGATGGGCAGCTATGTCCACGGCCTTTTCGGCAGTGATGCGCAGCGCGCGGCATGGATGGCGTGCCTCGGCGCCGGCCCGGCGCAGGTGTCCTATGAGCGGCAAGTGGACGAGACGCTGGATCTTTTGGCGGCGCATCTTGCCGCCCACGTGGATCTTGACCGCCTGCTCAGCCTTGCGCGATGAGCGCCAGCCCGGCGATCACGCAGGCGAGGGCGATCAGCAGGCCGTCCGCCACCCGGTAGAGGCGGAGGGCGGCACGGATATCGCCGGCATCCAGGGTGCGCCGGCCATCGCCCATATAGGCGGCCGGGGTCACCACGCCGCCGTAGGAGCGCGGCCCGGCAATGGAAATACCCAGCGCCCCGGCCATGGCGGCTTCCGGCCAGCCGGCATTGGGAGAGCGGTGCCGCCGGGCATCGCGCCACATGCTTCGCCCCGCCCCGCCCGCTGACGCACCCGGCACGAGCACGGCCGCCACGATGATCAGCAGACCGGCGAGGCGGGAGGCGGGAAGGTTGGCCAGATCGTCCAGGCGCGCGGAGGCCCAGCCGAAGGACTGGTGACGCGGTGTCCGGTGGCCGATCATGCTGTCGGCCGTGTTCAGCGCCTTGTAGGCAGCGGCGCCCGGCAGGCCCGCCACGGCCATCCAGAAGGCCGGTGCGACGATGCCGTCGGAAAAATTCTCCGCGAGGCTCTCGATGGCCGCGCGCGCGACGCCGGACACATCAAGCTGATGGGGATCACGCCCCACGATATGGGAGACGGCGACCCGTCCGGCTTCGATCCCGTGCTGTTCCAGCGCATCCGCCACCGCCGCCACATGCTCGTGCAGCGAACGCTGCGCCAGCAGCGATGAGGCGACGAGCGCGCAGGGAATGATACCGAACGGCAGCAGAAGCAGGAGATTCTGCACCAGCAGCGCAGGCAGCGCCGCACCGGCGAGGATGCAGAGAAGACATGCAACTCCGCGTGCCTTCCGGGCGCCCGCTGACAGATGGCTCTGGTTGAGCCCCCGATCCAGGCGCCCGATGAGCCGTCCCATCCAGATGACGGGATGGCCGATGAGGGGAATGAGCCGCTGCGGATATCCAAAGGCGGCCTCGACAGCCAGAGCCAGCGCCGTGAGCGGAAATGACACGCGCCTGTCTCCCCAAAAATTCGGAGTCACACCAAAAAGGCCGAGGCTCCGGCGAAGGCCATGAAGTCTGCATCACAGGGCCGGTTGGGCAAAAACACCCGGGTCCGAGCGTATCGTCCCCAGGACTCAAATGCTCCAGTGCTCATCCTCGGCGCGTTCAAGATAGCCGTTGCT
>NCCY01000110.1:7954-12008 GCA_002279855.1 Rhizobiales bacterium 12-68-15 | reverse complement strand
TACAGCCCCTTCACATCCCGCTGTTCGGCCACCTCGATCGGGGTGTCCACATGGATCTCCACGAACTCGCCCTCGGCCAGGATTTCGCGCGCGAAGCTGCGGTCCTCGCGGAAAGGCGAGATGAAGGAGACGAGAACGATGAGCCCTGCATCCGCCAGCAGCTTGGCGACCTCCGCCACGCGGCGGATGTTCTCCGCGCGGTCCGCATCGGAGAAGCCAAGGTCCCGATTGAGCCCATGGCGGATATTGTCGCCATCCAGCACATAGGTGTGGCGTGCTGCGGCGTGGAGCTTCTGCTCCACGAGGGTCGCGATGGTGGACTTGCCGGCACCGGACAGGCCGGTGAACCACAGCACGGCCGGCTTCTGGCGCTTGAGTGCGGCGCGGGCGCCACGGGACACCTTCATGTCCTGCCAGTGCACGTTGCTGGCCCGCCGCAGCCCGGAGCGAATCATCCCCGCGCCGACCGTCTGGTTGCTCATCCGGTCGATCAGGATGAAGGCGCCAGTTCCGGGAATATCGTCGAACGGGTCGAACGCGACGGGATCGCGCAAGGCGAGGTGAACCTCCCCCACCTCGTTCAGGCCCAGCGCGCGGGCAGGCTCCGGCGCAAAGGAGTTCACATCGATCCGGCTGCGGATCGCGGAGACGCTGGCACCCACCGTGCGGGTGCCGAGCTTCAGCAGATAGGGCCGTCCCGTTTCAAGTGGGGCCTCCGCCATCCAGATCACATGCGCCGCGATCTCATCGGACAATTGCGGCCGGGCGCCGGCTGCGGCGAGGATATCGCCGCGTGACACATCCACCTCGTCTTCCAGCGTCAGCGTCACCGCCTGTCCGGCGACCGCCCGGGCAAGGGGGCCGTCCGCCGTCACGATCTCCTTCACGCGGGAGGCGCGGCCGGACGGGAGGATCGCCACGGCGTCTCCCGGTGCCACGCTGCCGCTGGCAATGGTGCCGGAAAAGCCGCGGAAATCGAGGTTCGGCCGGTTCACCCACTGAACCGGCAGGCGGAACGGCAAGCGTCGCGCGTCCCGCTCCACCTCCACGGTTTCCAGATGATGCACAAGGCTCGGGCCGCGATACCAGGGGGTGCGCGTGCTGGTGGCGAGCACATTGTCGCCGTGGCGCGCCGAAAGCGGCAGGGCGAGGAAGCTCTCGAACCCGAGGCCCTCGGTCAGGGCACGATACTCGGCGACGATGGCGTCGAAGGCCGACTGTGAAAAATCCACCAGATCGATCTTGTTCACCGCCAGAACCACATGGCGGATACCCAACAGCGAGACGATGAAGGAGTGTCGCCGCGTCTGGGGCAGGATGCCCTGCCGCGCGTCCACCAGGATGACCGCGAGGTCCGAGTTGGAGGCGCCCGTCGCCATGTTGCGGGTGTATTGCTCATGGCCGGGCGTATCGGCCACGATGAACTTGCGGCTTTCGGTGGCAAAGAAGCGATAGGCCACATCAATGGTGATGCCCTGCTCGCGCTCGGCGGCGAGGCCATCCACCAGGAGCGCGAAGTCCAGATCATCGCCCGCCGTCCCCCATTTGCGGGAATCGCGTGCCAGCGTCGTGACCTGGTCGTCGAACAGCAGCTTGGTGTCGTAGAGCAGGCGGCCGATGAGCGTGGACTTGCCGTCATCGACGCTGCCGCAGGTGAGAAAACGCAGGAGGCTCTTGGTCTCCGGGCGGAACAGGTCTGCGGGTGCCGCAGCGTTCATCAGAAATAGCCCTCCCGCTTCTTCTTCTCCATCGAGGCGGCCTCGTCATGGTCGATCAGCCGTCCGGAGCGCTCCGATGTGCGGGCGATGAGCATTTCCTGCACGATGGCCTCCAGCGTCTCGGCCTCGCTGTCGATGGCGGCGGTCAGCGGATAGCAGCCGAGCGTGCGAAAGCGCACCTTGCGCATCTGAGGGACTTCGCCGGGTTGAAGGCGCATACGCGCATCATCCACAAGGATCATCTGCCCGTCCCGCCACACCACCGGGCGCTCCGCCGCAAAATAGAGCGGCACGATGGGGATGCGCTCGGAGAGGATGTATTGCCAAATGTCCAGCTCGGTCCAGTTGGAGAGCGGGAACACCCGGATGGACTCGCCCGGCTTCACCCGCGCATTGAACAGGTTCCACAATTCCGGGCGCTGGCTCTTGGGGTCCCAGCCGTGGTTGGCCGTGCGGAAGGAGAAGATGCGCTCCTTGGCGCGGCTCCTTTCCTCATCCCGTCGCGCGCCGCCGAAAGCCGCGTCAAAGCCGTGCAGGCTCAGAGCTTCCTTCAGCGCCTCTGTCTTCATGACATTGGTGTAGAGCAACGATCCATGGTCGAACGGGTTGATGCCCTGCGCGGCACCCGCTTCGTTGGTATGGACCATGAGGCGGAAACCTAGTTCCTGCGCCATCCGGTCCCGGAAGGCGATCATCTCCCGGAACTTCCAGCCGGTGTCGATGTGGAGCAGGGGGAAGGGCGGACGCGAGGGAAAGAACGCCTTCGCTGCCAGATGCAGCATCACAGCGGAATCCTTGCCGATGGAATACAGCATCACGGGATTGGCAAACTCAGCCGCGACCTCGCGCATGATGAAGATGGATTCCGCCTCAAGCCGCTGAAGGTGCGAGAGCCGATCCGCAGAGAGGGCGACGGGCTGGGTTGTGTCGATCAAGGGCATGGTTCACCCCGCAGGCGCGGCGGCGAGGCGGGCCGCCAGCATCCGGTCGCCATAGGCGACGAAAGAGGGATTGGCGTAAGGCGCATCACGGGTCTGTCGAGCCTTGCCATAGCGCAGCGGGGCCCCATCCGGTCCGAGCACGATGCCCCCCGCCGCCCGCAGCACGGCATCGCCGGCGGCGGTATCCCATTCCATCGTGCGGCTGAAGCGCGGATACAGATCCGCCGCGCCTTCCGCCACCAGGCCGAACTTGAGGGACGAGCCGGCGGACACGAGGCTTGAGACTGGGAGCCGACCGAGCCAGGCGGCGGTCTCCGCACTCCCGTGGGACCGGCTGCCGACGGCCGCGAGGCCCCCCTCAGGCGCCAGCCGCACATGGATCGCCTGCGCGGTCGCATCGGGGTCCGATGTGTCGCGGCGGAACGCGCCCGCACCGATTGCCCCATAATAAAGACAACCGAGGGCAGGGGCATACAGCACGCCCGCCACAGGCACGCCGTCTTCGATCAGGGCGATATTGACGGTGAACTCGCCATTGCGGGAAACGAACTCCCGCGTTCCGTCCAGAGGGTCCACGAGGTAAAAGAGAGAGCCGGTTTGCGGTAGATGGCCGGCGGCGGCCTGCTCCTCCGCGATCACGGGAATATCGGGCGACAGGCGGCTCAGCCCTTCCAGGATCACCGCCTCGGCGCGGGTGTCGGCGGCGGTGACGGCAGACGCATCGGCCTTCGCCTCAACGGCGAAGTCGGTGTCGTACACAGCCATCACCTCGCGCCCGGCCGCGAGGGCGATCCGTTCAAGGTCGGGCAGCAGGAAGGCAGCGCTGGAAGACACGTGGGGCACCCGGTTGCATGACAGTCTGATTAAACGGGCATTCCCGATAGGGCAACACAAATTTGGGAATTAAAATAAACAACTATTTCTGAATGTATTTTGTGGAATGAAGCTGTGGAACATTTCCGGGGCGCATTGCCGTCTTCCTGTTATAAGACCGCGCCATTCTGGGGACTTTCAAGCTGCCTCGCGAGGGCAGGGCGGACAGGCCAGTGACAGGGATCGGACCATGCGCGTTGCAATGATCGGAACGGGATATGTGGGGCTGGTGTCCGGCGCCTGCTTCGCGGATTTCGGCCACCGGGTCACCTGCATCGACAAGGACGCTTCCAAGATCGAACGGCTGAAGCAGGGCGATATACCCATCTTCGAGCCGGGCCTTGATGACATCGTGGCGCGCAATGTGGCGGCCGGCCGGCTCGATTTTGCTACCGACCTGACACAGGCGGTGCGCGAGGCGGAAGCGGTTTTCATCGCTGTAGGAACCCCCTCGCGGCGCGGCGACGGCCATGCGGATCTGTCATATGTGTTTGCCGCCGCCCGCGAGATCGCGGCCGCCTC
>NCCY01000110.1:0-7871 GCA_002279855.1 Rhizobiales bacterium 12-68-15 | reverse complement strand
GAGGGCGCCGCCATCGAGGATTTCAAGCGCCCTGACCGCGTGGTGGTGGGCACCGAGGACCCGCGCGCCCGCGCGGTCATGTCCGCCCTCTACCGTCCACTCTCGCTGAACAACCTGCCACTGATGTTCACCGCGCGGCGCACATCCGAACTCATCAAGTATGCCGGCAACGCCTTCCTTGCCATGAAGATCACCTTCATCAACGAGATGGCGGACCTGTGCGAGAAGGTGGGTGCCAATGTGCAGGACGTCGCGCGGGGCATCGGTCTCGACAACCGCATCGGACCGAAATTCCTGCATGCCGGCCCCGGCTATGGCGGCTCCTGCTTTCCCAAGGACACGCTCGCCCTCACCCGCACCGCCCAGCAGGCCGGTGCTCCGCTGCGGATCATCGAGACGGTGGTCGCGGTGAACGATGTGCGCAAGCTCGCCATCGCCCGCAAGGTGGAAAACGCCCTTGGCGGACAGGTGCGAGGCAAGACCGCCGCCGTTCTGGGCCTGACATTCAAGCCCAATACCGACGACATGCGCGAGAGCCCGGCCATTGCCATCGTCACCGCGCTCGCCGACAAGGGCATGCGCGTGCGGGCGTATGATCCTGAAGGCATGGATGAGGCCCGGCACCTGCTGCCCGCCGAGATCGAATACGGCACCGGCCCCTATGATGTGGCGGAGGGGGCGGACGTCCTGGTCATCATCACCGAGTGGGACGCCTTCCGCGCCCTCGATCTCGACCGGCTGAAGACCATCATGGCCCAGCCGGTGGTGGTGGACCTGCGCAACATCTATGTCCCCGAACAGATGGCGCAGCTCGGCTTCATCTATGAGAGTGTCGGCCGTCCGTTGGACGCCGCATACGACGCCGAGGCCCGCAGCGCAGCCGAATAAGATTGCGCTCCGGACCTGCGGTCCGCGGCCCTTCTTCGCTGAAGTACGGCTTGCGCACCCTGACGGCCAACAGGGTGAGCGCGGCTGGCTTTTGCTCCCGGACCGGATCCGGGCGCCCATTTAAACTTGGCAGGAGGAACCCCATCCCGCTCTCCACGTTCGCCTTTCAGGACCGCCCATGCAGCGGGACCTCCACAAGCAAAAGGCACGGGAGATTTTCGATGGGTCTGTTTTCCAAGGACATCAAGACGATGGACGACCTGTTCGTCCACACTCTCCAGGACATCTATTATGCGGAGAAGCGCATCCTGAAAGCGCTTCCCAAGATGATCGACAAGGCCAGCAACCCCACCCTGAAGCAGGCCTTCCAGTCGCACCTCGTCGAAACCGAGGGGCATGTGAAGCGCGTCGAGGAAGTGTTCCAGATGCACGGGCTGGAGCCGAAGACGGTCACCTGCCCCGCAATCGACGGCATCATCGACGAGGCCGAGGAAATTGCCGGCGACATCGCCGACAAGGAAGTGCTGGATGCCGCCCTCGCCGCCGCCGCACAGGCGGTGGAGCATTACGAGATGACCCGCTATGGCACGCTGGTGGCGTGGGCAAAGCTGCTCGGCCGCGCGGACTGCGCGCGCGTGCTGGAGCGCAACCTCGCCGAGGAGAAGGCGGCCGACAAGAAGCTGACCGACATTGCCGAGTCCGGGCTGAACATGCGCGCAGCCGAATAAGGTGCAAAAAGGCCCGCGCCGGGGACATCCGACGCCATGAAACACGAAACCCCGCAGGCTGTGCCGTGCGGGGTTTCGCTTGTCTGGGGAAGGGCGGGGACATGCCCGCCCTTCGAAGGTCGCGCCGATCAGAAGTCCATGCCGCCGCCGGGCATGGCGGGAGCGGCGGGAGCATTCTTCTTGGGCAGGTCGGCGACCAGCGCCTCGGTGGTGATCAGGAGGCTCGACACGGAAGCCGCATCCTGAAGGGCGGTGCGGACCACCTTGGCCGGATCGATGATGCCGGCCTTCACCATGTCCACATAGGTGCCGGTCTGGGCGTCGTAGCCGAACGCATAGTCCGCCTTTTCGAGCACCTTGCCGACCACGACCGAGCCATCGGCGCCCGCATTCTGTGCGATCTGGCGGGCCGGCGCCTGGATGGCCTTGCGGACGATGTCCACGCCGGTCTTCTGGTCGGGATTGGTGACCTGAATGCCTTCGAGAACCTTCACGGCGCGCAGCAGGGCCACGCCGCCGCCGGGCAGCACGCCTTCTTCCACCGCCGCGCGGGTGGCGTGAAGGGCGTCGTCCACGCGGTCCTTCTTCTCCTTGACCTCGACCTCGGTCGCGCCGCCGACGCGGATCACCGCGACGCCGCCCGCGAGCTTGGCGAGACGCTCCTGGAGCTTCTCGCGGTCATAGTCCGAGGTGGTCTCCTCGATCTGCGCCTTGATCTGCGCGACGCGGGCGTCGATGTCCGCCTTCTCGCCGGACCCGTCCACGATGGTGGTGTTTTCCTTCTCGATCACCACCTTGCGGGCGCGCCCGAGCATGGAGAGATTGACGTTCTCCAGCTTGATGCCGAGATCCTCGGAGATGGCCTGGCCGCCGGTCAGGATCGCGATGTCCTGAAGCATGGCCTTGCGACGGTCACCGAAGCCGGGGGCCTTCACCGCCGCGACCTTGAGGCCGCCGCGCAGCTTGTTCACCACGAGGGTGGCAAGTGCCTCACCTTCCACGTCCTCGGCTACGATCACCAGCGGCTTGCCGGACTGGACGACGGCTTCGAGAACCGGAAGCAGCTCCTGGAGGCCCGAGAGCTTCTTCTCGTGGATGAGGATGTAGGGGTCCTCGAACTCCACGCGCATCTTTTCGGAATTGGTGACGAAATAGGGGGAGAGATAGCCCCGGTCGAACTGCATGCCTTCCACGACATCCAGCTCGGTCTCGAAGGACTTGGCTTCCTCGACGGTGATGACACCCTCGTTGCCGACCTTCTTCATGGCCTCGGCGAGGAACGCGCCGATTTCGGAATCGCCGTTGGCGGAGATGGTGCCGACCTGCGCGATCTCCTCGTTGGAGGTGACCTTCTTCGCGTTGGCGGCGAGATCCTTCACGATGGCTTCCACGGCAAGGTCGATGCCGCGCTTCAGGTCCATCGGGTTCATGCCAGCGGCCACCGCCTTGGCACCTTCCTTGACGATCGCCTGGGCGAGGACCGTCGCGGTCGTGGTGCCGTCGCCGGCGAGGTCGTTGGTCTTGGAGGCGACTTCGCGGACGAGCTGGGCGCCGAGATTCTCGAACTTGTCCTCAAGCTCGATTTCCTTGGCGACGGACACGCCGTCCTTGGTGATGCGCGGCGCACCGAACGACTTCTCGATCACCACGTTGCGGCCCTTGGGGCCGAGGGTGACCTTCACCGCATTGGCGAGGATGTCCACGCCGCGCAGCAGCTTCTCGCGGGCATCGCCCGAAAATTTTACGTCCTTGGCAGCCATGTACCGTGCTCCTTGTCTGGAGATAGGGTCAGATGAGGGAAGGGGCTCAGGCCGCCTTCTTGGCGGAGGCGGTAGTCTCGACGACGCCGAGAATGTCGCTCTCCTTCATGATGAGCAGGTCCTGCCCGTCGATCTTCACTTCGGTGCCGGACCACTTGCCGAACAGAACCCGGTCGCCGGCCTTCACGTCGAGAGCGACCAGTTCGCCCTTCTCGTTACGGGCACCCGGACCCACCGCGACCACCTCGCCCTCCTGGGGCTTTTCCTTGGCGGTGTCGGGGATGATGATGCCGCCGGCCGTCTTCAGCTCGGCTTCGATGCGCTTCACGACCACGCGGTCGTGCAGAGGGCGGAAACCCATCGGGAAACCTCCGGTTCGATAATTGCCTCGGGCGCCATCCCGGCGCCCGCCGCGGCATCTAAGGGGCGGCGGAAGCGCGTTCAAGAGGGAGGCGTAAAATTTTTGGCACTCACGATGCCGGAGTGCCAATCATTGCAGACCGTCTCTTGATAGGAGTGAAAGCGCGCCGGCACCGCCTGTCAGCACTCTCGCGAAATCGCTGCTAATGCATTGTTTTTACACGCATAAGACAAATTTTAAGCTGGACCATCCAAGCTTGTGAGCCGACACTGGATCCTGTCCGGACCTTCCGGACGTGATGGCCAGGGCGCAATGGAGGTCTCAGTATGGTATCCGAGAGCTTCGTAAAGCAGATGTCAGGCTATGGGCTGGCGACCGCCCGTATACTTTATCACATGCCGGATCATCCCCGCTTCCTGCAGGCTTATCTCTGGCAGGAATATGATCTTTGCCCAAGTTTTCCGGAACTCCGAAAATTTCTTGATTTCTGGTCGCGGGAGCTTGAGGGGAAGCTGCATTCTGTGGAGGTCGCCCACAACCAGCTCATCAAGCCTGCGGAATTCCGCACGGTGGACGGAATGTTTCGGCTCAACTGACGCCGATTTTATCGGTGTGCACGCAAGACATCGCCGGAATTGCCTTTTCGGCGATCCTGCGCCCTGACACGGCCGTTTTCTGAATGCTAAAAGGAGGCCCGAAACCGAGGACGAACGTGGACCATCGCACCCCGAGAACTTCCGAACTTCTGGCCGCCGTACTCGCCGCTCAGGAGGGGGAAAAGGTCGCCATCGGCGATCTCGTGAACGCGCTGAGGAACCGCGCCTTCGGCATTCTCTTCCTGATTTTCGGGATTCCGAACTGCATCCCCATGCCGCCCGGCATTCCTGTGATCTGCGGGATCGTGCTGGGCCTGATCGGCCTTCAGATGCTGATGGGCCGTCAGGAATTGTGGCTGCCGGGCTGGATCTCGCGGCGTACCTTTTCGCGCTCGGTGCTGGACACGATCGTCAACCGGTCGCAGCCCTATATCCAGAAGTTCGAGCGGCTGTCCCGGCCGCGCCTCGAACAGTTCGCCGGCCCGCTGGCCCGGCGGCTGGTGGGGGCGACGGTGGTGTTGCTCGGCTTCATCCTGCTGCTGCCTATCCCCTTCCTCGGCAATCTGCCGCCGGGCTTTGCTGTGTGCATCTTCGGGCTTGGCCTCGTTGAGCGGGACGGCGGTGTGATCCTTGCCGGCTTCTTCGCGACCGTCATCGGCCTGCTGATCACTGCAGCCATGAGCTGGGCGATCTGGCAGGGCGCCATCGCAATCTTCTGAGTGCGGACCGGGAAAGTGTGCGTTTTCCCGGCCACGCCTCTTCCCTGCACGTTCGCCGTTCTCTACCAGTCCGGGCCGTGTTCCATCCTGTTCCGCCCGAGTTCCGATGCGCGTCGACGCCTTCGATTTCCACCTGCCTCCCGAGAGAATCGCATTGCGGCCGGCCGAGCCGAGGGAAGCCGCGCGCCTTCTGGTGGTGCACCCCGACGCGACCGTGCAGGATGCCACCATCGCTGATCTGCCGCGTTTCCTGCGACCCGGCGATGCCGTGGTGGTGAACGACACAAAGGTCATTCCCGCCCGCCTCGACGGCACCCGCACCCGGCCGCAGGGGACCACCGTCACCATCGAGGCGAACCTGGTGAAGCGCCTGTCCGAGGCGCGCTGGTTGGTGCTCTGCCGCCCTGCCAAGCGGCTCGCGCCCGGCGACGAGGTGATCTTCCGGAAGGGAGAGGCGACGCTTTCAGCGCAGGTTCTGGCCAAGGCCGACAGCGGGGAGGTGGAGTTCGCCTTTGCCCTGTCCGGGCCGGAGCTGGACGGCGCCATCGACGCGGTGGGCCACATGCCCTTGCCGCCCTATATCGCCGCCCGCCGGCCAGAAGACGAGCAGGACCGAACCGACTACCAGCCCATCTTCGCCCGCAACGAAGGCTCCATTGCCGCGCCCACGGCGAGCCTTCATTTCACGCCCGCTTTGATGGCGCAGGTGAAGGCGGCGGGCGTCAGCGTTCACACGGTCACCCTGCATGTGGGCCTCGGCACCTTCTTGCCGGTCAAGGCCGAGGATACCGCCGACCACCGCATGCATGCCGAGTGGGGAGAGGTGTCACCGGAAACCGCAGAGGCTCTTACTGCGGTGAAGGCGAAGGGGGGGCGCATCCTGGCGGTGGGCTCCACCGCCACCCGCCTGCTGGAGAGCGCGGCGGCGAGCGGCAAGATCGCGCCGTTCCGGGGCGACACCGACATCTTCATCACGCCCGGCTATGCCTTCCGTGCGGTCGACCTCATGATGACCAATTTCCACCTGCCAAAATCCACCCTGGTCATGCTGGTCGCGGCCTTTGTGGGACATGAGGCGCAAAAGCGCGCCTATGCCCACGCCATCGAGACCGGCTATCGCTTCTATTCCTATGGCGATGCCAGCCTGCTGTTCCGCGCGGAGGCGCAGCCGTGACCGATACCTTTTCCTTCCGCCTGAACGCCACTGACGGCACGGCCCGCACCGGGATCGTCTCCACCCCGCGCGGCGAGATCCGGACCCCCGCCTTCATGCCCGTGGGCACGGTCGCGACCGTCAAGGGCGTGTATCCGGATCAGGTTCGCGCCACAGGCGCCGACATTCTTCTGGGCAACACCTATCACCTGATGCTGCGCCCCGGAGCGGAGCGGATTGCGGCCCTGGGCGGTCTGCACAATTTCATGCGGTGGGATCGCCCGATCCTCACCGATTCCGGCGGCTTTCAGGTCATGTCCCTGTCGCAGCTGCGCAAGCTGGACGAGACGGGCGTCACCTTCCGCTCCCACATCGACGGTGCGATCCACCACCTCACCCCAGAGCGGGCCATGGAGATCCAGGGCCTGCTGGGCGCGGACATCCAGATGCAGCTGGACGAGTGCGTGCGCCTGCCATGCCCGGACGCCGAGGCCGCCCGCGCCATGCAGCTTTCGCTGCGCTGGGCGGAGCGATCCAAGCGCGCGTTCGAGCGTCAGCCGAAGGGCAGGGCGGTGTTCGGCATTGTGCAGGGCGGAGCGGTGGAGGCGCTGCGGGTGGAATCCGCCCGCGCTCTGGCCGACATGGATTTCCCCGGCTACTCCATCGGCGGTCTTGCCGTGGGCGAGCCGCAGGAGATCATGCTGCGCATGATCGAGACGGTGGAGCCGCATCTGCCCACCACCAAGCCGCGCTACCTGATGGGTGTCGGCACACCGGACGATCTGCTGGAGGCGGTGGGGCGCGGCATCGACATGTTCGACTGCGTGATGCCCACCCGCTCGGGCCGCCATGCGCTCGCTTTCACGCGCTTCGGCCGCATCAACCTGAAGAATGCACGCCACCAGAACGACCCTCGCCCGCTGGACGAGGAAAGCGACTGCCCGGCCCTGCGCGACTATAGCCGGGCCTATCTTCACCATCTCATCCGGTGCGGCGAGATGCTGGGCGGCATGCTGCTGTCCTGGGCGAACCTGCATTATTATCAGGATCTGATGCGCGGCGCCCGCGCGGCCATCGCGGAAGGCCGCTATGACGCCTACCAAGCCGAAACCAAGGCCGGCTGGGCGCGGGGCGACATTGCGCCAGTTGAATGAAATATGTTTACTGCTAAGAAACTCGCATCCCTCTCAGGCGGATGAAGGCGGAGGCTGGCATGGTCGAGACCCGGATCATTGACGGAAAGGCTGTGGCGGCCGAACTGCGCGCCGAAATCGCGGTCGAAGTCGCCGCCCTGAAAGGGCAGGGCCTCACCCCGGGTCTTGCCGTCGTTCTGGTGGGAGAAGATCCCGCGAGCCAGGTCTATGTGCGCAACAAGGGTGCGCAAACCCTTGAGGCGGGCATGGCCTCGTTCGAGCACAAGCTGCCCGCCGACACGCCGGAAGCAGACCTGCTGGCACTGGTGCAGCGGCTGAACGCGGATCCGCGCGTCCATGGCATTCTCGTGCAGCTTCCGCTGCCCGGCCATATCGACAGCATGAAGGTGCTCTCTGCCATTGATCCGGCGAAGGACGTGGACGGCTTCCATGTGGTGAATGCGGGCCGCCTCGCGGTTGGGCTCGATGCGCTGGTGCCGTGCACGCCGCTCGGATGCATCATTCTCCTCAAG
>NCCY01000109.1:3188-13307 GCA_002279855.1 Rhizobiales bacterium 12-68-15 | reverse complement strand
CCGCTGCTCTCTGGAACTCGTGCGCGGGCGCGGCCGTTGGTCTGCATGAACGCAACGAGGGAGACGTGACATGAGCGGACAGGAACTCGACCGGCTGAAGGCGGATGCCTCCGGCAATACCGGCCTCAGCGAGGCGCTGGCCGAGGCGGTGGCCGGCTTTGCATCCATGGATGACGCCATCAATTTCCTGGAAAGCCGGGGCTTCCATGTCTCCGCACGGGAACTGTCCGAGGCGGCCTCGGACGAAGCGCGCGAGCAGGTTCCGGTCGGCGAGGGGGAAGGCGGCTATGGCGCCCTCCTGCGCTTCGCAACAGAGCACTGATCTTCCGGCACGGCGGCGCCGGATGCGCGTCACGCGTCCCGGAACGCGCCGTCCGCGTCCATGACTTCCAGGCGTCCGGTCGCCACGCCGAAATAGGCGCCGTGAAGGGAGAGGCTTCCCGCCTTCACGCGCTCGGCGATCCAGGGGAACGTCATAAGGTTGCGCACCGACAGGCGCACGCAGCTATGCTCGCAATGACGCTGGCGCTCGGCTTCGGGAACGTTGGCCTTCAGCGTTTCCTGCCGTGCTTCATCGGCGATGGTGATCCATTGCGCGACGAAGTCGCCGGCCTCGGGCGGGGTGCCCTGCAGCATGGCCTGCACGCCGCCGCACTGGGCATGGCCCATCACCACGATCCGCTTCACCTGAAGCACCCGCACCGCAAATTCCAGCGCCGCGCTGGTGCCGTGATAATTGCCGTCCGGCTGGTAGGGCGGCACGAGGTTCGCGACGTTGCGGGCGACGAACAGTTCCCCTGGCCCGGCATTGAAGATCATCTGGGGATCGACGCGGCTGTCCGAACAGGCCACCACGAAGGTCTCCGGCTTCTGGCCCCGTGCCGCCAGCCGTTCAAATAGGGTCTTGTGCTCCGGCCACTGGAGTTCGCGGAACCGCCGGTAGCCGTCGATCAGATTGTCCATGGTCGCCCTCAAATGTCCGCCGGAATAAAGAGCGGGCCGAAGGGCGGGTCAAGATGGTTGCAGCGCGCCATGAAGGAATTGCGATCGCACCGGAACGGCGGCGGCCTCACCGCGTTGTCCAGGCAGATGAAATATCTGAAAGGAGACGACCATGCGCGGACTGGTTCTTTGGTTTCTTGGTGTGCCGTTTTCCGTAATCATCCTTCTCTATCTCTTCAATGTACTGTGACGGAGCGTCAAAGTCGCCACGAAGCGCACGCAGGCCTTCGTGGCGGCTTTTGCATGCGGTGAGTCGGTATGGCGGGTGTTCTGATTAAAAAGAAGGCAAACCGGGCGTCGGGCATGCCTGATTTGTCATCTAAGTGCCCGTGCGCCCGATCCGCAGGCCCGCGGATCTAGGGCCCTCAACGGTGGCATGGCGCTTGCTCTTCCCGTCTCGCTGGCCTGATGCCAGACGAGAAGACGGAGAGAGCGCATGCTCGGTAAGCTGGGACGGGCCGCCAGGGGATTGGGCGCAGGATTGGGCGCGCTGGCGGCAGTGGCGGCGGTGGCAGGATCCATCGGAACCGCGTCAGCGCAGGAAACGATCAAGGTCGGCATCCTCCACTCGCTTTCGGGCACCATGGCGATCAGCGAGACCACGCTGAAGAACGTGATGCTCATGCTCATCGAGGAGCAGAACAAGAAGGGCGGCGTGCTCGGCAAGAAGCTTGAGCCGGTGGTGGTTGACCCCGCCTCCAACTGGCCGCTGTTCGCCGAAAAGGCGCGCGAGCTCATCACCAAGGACAAGGTCTCTGTCGTGTTCGGCTGCTGGACCTCGGTGAGCCGCAAGTCGGTGCTGCCGGTGTTCAAGGAGCTGAACTCCATCCTGTTCTACCCCGTCCAGTATGAGGGCGAGGAGAGCGAGCGGAACGTGTTCTACACGGGCGCCGCGCCGAACCAGCAGGCCATTCCTGCGGTGGACTATCTCGCCAAGGAAGAGAAGGTCGAGCGCTGGGTTCTGGCCGGCACCGACTATGTCTATCCCCGCACCACCAACAAGATCCTGGAAGCCTACCTGAAGTCCAAGGGCGTGAAGTCCGAGGACATCATGATCAACTACACGCCGTTCGGTCAGTCCGATTGGCAGACCATCGTCTCCGACATCAAGAAGTTCGGCTCGCAGGGCAAGAAGACGGCGGTGGTTTCCACCATCAACGGCGATGCCAACGTCCCCTTCTACAAGGAGCTGGCGAACCAGGGCATCAAGGCGACCGACATTCCGGTCGTGGCCTTCTCGGTGGGTGAGGAAGAACTCGCCGGCATGGACACCAAGCCCCTCGTCGGCCATCTGGCCGCGTGGAACTACTTCATGTCCATCAAGACCCCGGAGAACGACGCCTTCATCAAGCAGTGGCAGACCTTCATGAAGAATCCGAAGGCCGTCACCAACGATCCCATGGAAGCCCACTATATCGGCTTCAACATGTGGGTTCAGGCGGTCACCAAGGCCGGCACCGTGGATCCGGACAAGGTCATCGCGACGCTGCCGGGCACCAAGCAGCCGAACCTGACCGGCGGCGTCTCCGAGATGCTGGCCAACCACCACATCACCAAGCCCGTCTTCATCGGCGAGATCGAGGATAACGGCCAGTTCAACGTGGTGTGGAAGACCGAGAACCTCATCCCCGGCGAGGCGTGGTCGAAGCAGCTCGAAGGCTCCAAGTATCTCGTCGCCGATTGGGTGAAGCTCAATTGCGGCAATTACGACAGCCAGAAGAACGTCTGCCTCGGCGCGGCCAAGTGATGGCGGCCCCCGCGCGGGGGCCGGCCTGACACTCGGTCCAGCGGCCCGCGACGTGCGGGCCGCCCCTTCGGCTCCTCCGGAGGGCTGACCAAGCGAGCCCGCCGTCACGGCGGCGGGCTCCCTTCCGGATGGCGTGGCGTGCGGCGCCATGCAGTGGCTGCGGTGGGATCGAACCCGACATGATGCTTGAAAGACCACGGCGCTGGGCCATGCTTCTCTTGGCCTGGCTCGCCTTCTGCGCTCCCGCCGTCCCGGCCGCGGCCCAGTCCGCCGCCGACCTGGCTCCCGCCCTCGCCCGGATCGCCGCCGACAGCTATGGCGACACCGAGGCCGCGCTCGGCATGCTCTCCCTGTCGGGCGGCCCGCAGGCGGCGGCCATCGTCGATGCCATCCGCGACGGGCGCCTGTTCATCGATCCCGACACCAAGGCGGTGTTCCTGCGCACGCCCGCCGGAGCGGTGACGGATGCCGCAACGGGTGCTGCCGTCGCCAGCCCGCCGGCCGGCCTGAAGGCGGTGCGGCTCAACAACCGCGTGCGCCGCGCGGTGGATGCCGCAGCCGGTGCGCTCGCCCTCGTCAGCCCCGATGTGCAGAAGCGCCTCGATGCGGCGGGCGCGGTGTTCAAGTCGCGCGATGCCGCCGCTTTGCCGGTGCTGGATGTGGCGCTCGCCAAGGAAAGCGACCCGAACGTCAAGGCGCTGATGGCGCAGGCGCGGGCGGTGATCCTCCTCAACACACCGACCGTTTCCGAGCCCGAGCGGGTCTCCGCCGCCCGCCTCATCGCTGCGCGCGGCGACCAGGACGCGCTGGCGGTGCTCGCCAGCATCCCCGCCGACAGCCCGCCCGCCGTGAAGGCGGCGGCGGCCGAGGGCATCGAGGCGGTGAACCGCTCCCTCGCCATGTGGGGCGTGGCGCAGAATGTCTGGTACGGCCTTTCGCTCGGCTCCGTCCTGCTGCTGGCGGCCATCGGCCTCGCCATCACTTTCGGCGTCATGGGCGTCATCAACATGGCCCATGGCGAAATGGTCATGATCGGTGCCTACACCACCTATGTGGTTCAGGAACTGATCCGCACGCAGGCCCCCGGCCTGTTCGGCTGGTCGCTGGCCATCGCGCTGCCGCTGGCCTTCCTCGTCACCGCGCTGGTGGGCATCCTCATCGAGCGCAGCGTGATCCGCTTTCTCTACGGCCGTCCGCTGGAGACGCTGCTGGCCACCTGGGGCGTGTCGCTGATCCTGCAGCAGGCGGTGCGCTCGGTGTTCGGGCCGACCAACAAGGAGGTGGGCTCGCCGTCCTGGATGTCGGGCTCGTTCGATCTCGGGCATCTGGCGATCACCTATAATCGCCTCGCCATCATCATCTTCTCGCTGCTGGTGTTCTTCGCCCTGCTGGTGGTGCTCAAGCGCACCATGCTCGGCCTCTATGTGCGGGCGGTGACGCAGAACCGCCGCATGGCCGGGGCCATGGGCATCCGCACAGGGCGCATCGACGCGCTGACCTTCGGGCTCGGCTCGGGCATTGCCGGCATTGCCGGGGTGGCCCTGTCGCAGATCGACAATGTCAGCCCCAATCTCGGTCAGGGCTACATCATCGACAGCTTCATGGTGGTGGTGTTCGGCGGGGTGGGCAATCTCTGGGGCACGCTGGTGGCCGCCTTCGGGCTCGGCATCGCCAACAAGCTGCTGGAACCCTTCGCGGGCGCGGTGCTCGGCAAGATCATCATCCTCGTCCTCATCATCCTGTTCATTCAGAAGCGCCCGCGCGGCCTGTTCGCGCTCAAGGGCCGGGCGGTGGAAGCATGAACGGCTCGGTCTTCCTCGATCGCAAGGGCATGGTGTTCCTTGCCGTGGTTCTCGCTGCGGCCGTCTTCGTTCCGGTGGCGAACCTCGCCGTGCCGGAAGGCAGCCCGCTCCATGTCTCCGACTATCTGGTGCCGCTGCTCGGCAAGTATCTCTGCTACGCTCTGCTGGCGGTGGCGGTGGATCTGGTGTGGGGCTATTGCGGCGTGCTCTCGCTGGGCCACGGCGCGTTCTTCGCGCTCGGCGGCTATGCCATGGGCATGTATCTGATGCGCCAGATCGGCCCGCGCGGCGTCTATGGCAATCCCGTCCTGCCGGACTTCATGGTGTTCCTGAATTACAAGGAACTGCCCTGGTTCTGGCTGGGCTTCGACTGGTTCCCCTTTGCCCTGCTGATGGTGCTGCTGGTGCCCGGTGCGCTCGCCTTCCTGTTCGGCTGGTTCGCCTTCCGCTCCCGCGTCACCGGCGTCTATCTCTCCATCATCACGCAGGCGATGACCTATGCGCTGATGCTGGCGTTCTTCCGCAACGACATGGGCTTCGGCGGCAATAACGGCCTGACCGATTTCAAGGACATTCTGGGCTTTCCCATCTCGGCGGATTCCACCCGCGCCGGCCTGTTCGCGCTGTCCGCGCTGGCGCTGGCGGGGGGCTATCTGCTGTGCCGGGCGCTGGTGACCTCGAAATACGGCAAGGTGCTGGTGGCAGTGCGCGATGCGGAAAGCCGCACGCGCTTCCTCGGCTACCGGGTGCAGAACTACAAGCTCCTGTGCTGGGTCATCTCCGCCATGCTCGCCGGGGTCGCCGGCGCGCTTTATGTGCCGCAGGTGGGCATCATCAATCCCGGCGAGTTCGCGCCGGCCAATTCCATCGAGAGTGTCATCTGGGTGGCGGTCGGCGGACGCGGCACGCTGGTCGGCGCGGCGCTCGGCGCGGTGCTGGTGAATGCGGGCAAGACCTGGTTCACCGGCATGCTGCCGGAAGCCTGGCTGTTCGCCCTTGGCGCGCTGTTCGTTCTCGTGACGCTGTTCCTGCCGCGCGGCGTGCTCGGCCTGTGGGACACCATCGCCGAGCGGCGCAGCCGATCCACCCCCGAGGCGGTCACCGCCACCAAGCCGGCGGAGTGAGGCAGATGGAGCCCATCACCCAATCCCTGCTCTATCTGGACAATGTCTCCGTGGTCTTCGACGGCTTCCGGGCGCTCAACGCCCTGTCGCTGACCATCGAGGAAGCGGAGATGCGCGCCATCATCGGCCCCAACGGGGCCGGCAAGACCACCATGATGGATGTCATCACCGGCAAGACCCGCCCCACCAAGGGCGAGGCGATGTTTGCCGGGGTGCACGACCTGACCCGGCTGGACGAGGCCGCCATCGCGCAGCTCGGCATCGGCCGCAAGTTCCAGACCCCCACCGTGTTCGACATGCACACGGTGGAGGACAACCTTCTGCTCGCCCTGAAGGAGGACCGCCGCGCCTTTGCCAACATCTACTGGCGCCGCACCGCGCGGGAGAAGGAGCGGATCGAGGCGCTGCTGGAGCGGGTGCGCCTGAAGGACCACCGCTTCCGCAAGGCGGCGGAGCTGTCCCACGGCCAGAAGCAGTGGCTGGAAATCGGCATGCTCCTCGCCCAGGAGCCGCGCCTCCTGCTGGTGGACGAGCCTGCCGCCGGCATGACCGACCAGGAGACCGCCGACACCGCCGATCTCCTGCGTGATATCGCCAAAACCCGCTCCGTGGTGGTGGTGGAGCACGACATGCAGTTCGTGCGCGACCTCGGCGTCAAGGTCACCGTGCTGCACGAAGGCTCCGTGCTCGCCGAGGGCTCGCTGGATCAGGTGAGTTCCAACGAGCGCGTCATCGAAGTCTATCTGGGGAGGTGAGGATGCTGAAAGTCGAGAACCTCGACCTCTATTACGGGGCCGCCCACACGCTGCGCAAAGTCTCGGTGGAGGCGATGCCGGGGCAGGTGACCTGCGTGCTCGGCCGCAACGGCGTGGGCAAGACCTCGCTGCTGCGGGCCATCGTCGGGCAGCGTCCCGTGGCCGGCGGCACGGTCACCTTCAAGGACCGTGACATCACCCGCCTGCCGACGCCCGACCGCGCGGCGCTCGGCATCGGCTTTGTGCCGCAGGGGCGGGAGATCTTCCCGCTGCTGACGGTGAAGGAGAATCTGGAAACCGGCTATGCCCGCCTTCCCCGCAAGGACCGCCATATCCCGGACGAGATCTTCGACCTGTTCCCGGTGCTGAAATCCATGATGGGCCGGCGCGGCGGCGACCTTTCGGGCGGGCAGCAGCAACAACTCGCCATCGGCCGCGCGCTGGTCACGCGCCCGAGCCTTCTGGTGCTGGACGAGCCGACCGAGGGCATCCAGCCCTCCATCATCAAGGATATCGGCCGGGCCATCTCCTATTTGCGTGACAAGGGCGATATGGCCATCATCCTCGTGGAGCAGTATTTCGAGTTCGCGAAGGAACTGGCCGACCGCTTCATCCTGATGGAGCGCGGCGAGGTGGCGGTGCGTGGAGATCGGAGCGGGCTTGATGGAGATGATGTCCGCCGCCTCATGGCCATCTGAGGCGCCGCGTTCCGCGCCGGTCCGCCAGCGCAGCGAGGGATCGGTCCGGGTGACGGCGGCCGCCTCCGGCGGGCGGACGCATCTGGCGGGGCTCGCCGAATCGGGCTCGCTGCGCGCCCGGATGCCGCGCGTGAGCGACGGTGTCGAGGCGGTGCTGGTGAACACGGCGGGCGGGGTCGCCTGCGGCGATCACTTTTCCATCTCCGCCGAGGCGGGGGAGGGCGCCCGCCTGACCCTTGCGACGCCCGCCGCCGAAAAGGTCTATCGCTCCGACGGCGCGGTCTCGCGCATCGACGTGCACCTTTCCGCGCAGGCGGGGGCGGTGCTGCACTGGCTGCCGCAGGAGACCATCCTGTTCGACGAGGCCCGTCTCGCGCGCAGCTATCAGGTGGACCTTGCCCACGACGCCTGCTTTCTCTCGTTCGAGGCGGTGGTGTGCGGGCGCGCGGCGCGCGGCGAGGCCATGGCCGGCGGGCTGGTCAGCGACCAGTGGCGGGTACGGCGCGGCGGTGAACTGGTCTATGCCGATGCCTTCCGCCTTGCCGGCCCCATTTCGTCCCTGCTGGCGCGGCCGGCCATCGCGCGCGGGGCGGCGGCGTTCGCCACCTGCCTTTATGTGGGGTCCGCTGGCTTGCCGCCGACATCGAGACGTTGCGGCGGGACGCAACCTCGTTTCTGATTGGACTGCGCGGGGTCGCCATGCCCCGCGTGTGGGCCTGCTGAGCCGGACGTCGTAACCCCCGTCCGGCCGGCGCCGAACCTAACTTTTGGAGGAAAGCGTGCTTCTCACACCGCGCGAAAAGGACAAGCTGTTCATCGCCATGGCTGCGGACGTCGCGCGCCGGCGCCTGGCGCGCGGGGTGAAGCTCAACCATCCCGAGGCGGTGGCCCTCATCACCGACTTCGTGGTGGAAGGCGCGCGGGACGGGCGCACGGTGGCCGACCTGATGGAGGCGGGCGCCCATGTGCTCACCACCGATCAGGTCATGTCCGGCATTTCCGAGATGATCCACGACATCCAGGTGGAGGCCACCTTCCCGGACGGCACCAAGCTGGTCACCGTCCATCACCCCATCCGCGGCCCCGCCTCCGACGATGTGCCGGGCGCCTTCATCACCCAGCCCGGCGACATCGTGTTCAATGCCGATGCCGAGCGCGTCACCCTGAAGGTGGCCAATACCGGCGACCGGCCGATCCAGGTGGGCAGCCACTATCATTTCTTCGAAACCAACCCGGCCCTGGCGTTCGACCGCGCGAAGGCGCGCGGCATGCGGCTCGACATTGCCGCCGGCACGGCGGTTCGCTTCGAGCCGGGCTCCACGCGCGAGGTCACGCTGGTGCCGTTCGGGGGCAAGCGCGAGGTCCATGGCTTCCGGGGCGACGTGATGGGCGCCCTCTGAGGCGCCCTCCGGCTTCGACGGCCCGTTTCCATCCTGTTTGCGGCGTGCGCGCCTGAGGTTCCGATGACCAAAGCCCATCTTCCCCGTTCGGCCTATGCCCACATGTTCGGCCCGACCGTCGGCGACAAGATCCGCCTCGCCGACACCTCCCTCGTCATCGAGGTGGAGAAGGACTTCACCCTCTATGGCGAGGAGGTGAAGTTCGGCGGCGGCAAGGCGATCCGCGACGGCATGGGCCAGAGCCAGGTCACCAATGCCGAGGGCGCCGTGGACACCGTCATCACCAATGCGGTGGTGCTGGACCATTGGGGCGTGGTGAAGTGCGACGTGGGCATCGCCAACGGGCGCATCACGAAGCTCGGCAAGGCCGGCAATCCGGACGTGCAGCCGGGGGTGGACATCATCATCGGTCCCGGCACCGAGGTCATTGCCGGCGAGGGCAAGATCCTCACCGCCGGCGGGTTCGACAGCCATATCCACTTCATCTGCCCGCAGCAGATCGAGGAGGCGCTCTCCTCCGGCGTCACCACCATGCTGGGCGGGGGAACGGGGCCTGCCACCGGCACCTTCGCCACCACCTGCACGCCCGGCCCGTGGCACATCTCCCGCATGATCGAGGCGGCGGACGCCTTCCCCATGAACCTCGCCTTCGCCGGCAAGGGCAATGCCTCCCGCCCCGCCGCGCTGGAGGAAATGGTGCGCGCCGGGGCCTGTGCGCTCAAGCTGCACGAGGACTGGGGCACGACCCCTGCCGCCATCGACTGCTGCCTCTCGGTGGCCGATGCCTTCGACATCCAGGTGATGATCCACACCGACACGCTGAACGAGAGCGGGTTCGTGGAGGACACCATCGCCGCCTTCAAGGGCCGCACCATCCACGCCTTCCACACCGAAGGTGCGGGCGGGGGCCATGCGCCGGATATCATCAAGGTGGCGGGGCTGGCCAATGTGCTGCCCTCCTCCACCAATCCCACCCGGCCGTTTACCCGCAACACCATCGACGAGCATCTGGACATGCTGACATGATGAGTTCGGACAGCCAGGCCATGGGCCGGGTGGGCGAGGTCATCATCCGCACCTGGCAGACGGCGGACAAGATGAAGCGCCAGCGCGGCGGCCTGCCCGGCGAGGGCGACAACGACAATCTGCGCGCCCGCCGCTACATCGCGAAATACACCATCAACCCCGCCATCGCCCACGGCATGTCGCGGCAGATCGGCTCGGTGGAAGCGGGCAAGCTCGCCGATCTCGTACTGTGGACGCCGGCCTTCTTCGGGGTGAAGCCGGATCTGGTGCTGAAGGGCGGCGCCATCGCCATGGCGCAGATGGGCGATCCCAACGCCTCCATCCCGACGCCCCAGCCGGTGCACTACCGCTACCAGTTCGGCGCCTTCGGCCGCGCCCGCACCGCCACCTCGCTCACCTTCGTCTCGAAGGCCGCCATCGAGGACGGCATCGCCGCCCGCCTGCAGACCGGCAAGGCGCTGGTGGCGGTGGAGAATGTGCGCGGCGGCATCTCCAAGAAGAGCATGATCCTCAACGACGCCACCCCCCATATCGAGGTGGACCCGGAGACCTATGACGTGCGGGC
>NCCY01000109.1:0-3137 GCA_002279855.1 Rhizobiales bacterium 12-68-15 | reverse complement strand
GAATTCCTGATATAGAGGGGCGCCCCGTCGCGCCTGTTCATCCGAGGTTCCCCATGATCCGCGCCACTGCCATCGTCCGCCGTCCCGCCGTCAAGGCGGAGCGCGTGGTGGATATTGTTGTTCTCGATCATCAGGCCCGCCACCGGCGGCGCATCGTGATGACGGGGGAGAAGGGCACCCAGTTCCTGCTGGACCTCGACAAGGCCAGCGTGCTCGACCATGGCGATGCGCTGAAACTGGAGGACGGCCGGCTGGTGCAGGTGGAGGCGGCCCCGGAAAAGCTGATCGAGGTGCGCACCTCCAGCCCGCTGCGCCTGCTGAAGGCGGCCTGGCATCTCGGCAACCGGCATGTGCCGGCCGAGATCACCGAAGATGCCATCTATTTCGCCGAGGACCATGTGCTGCTGGAGATGGTGCGCGGCCTCGGCGCCATCGCCACCCCCATGGTTCGGCCCTTCCGCCCGGAGAAGGGGGCCTATGAGGCGGCCGAGGCGCACGGCCACGGCGCCCACGACCACGATCATCACGGCCACGATCACCACGATCACCACGATCACCACGATCATGCGCATCACGACCACGGCCATGTGCATGGCCCCGGCTGCGGGCATGACCATGGCGAAAGCCACGGTTCCGCCAAGGCCCACAGCGAGTCCCACAGCCATTCCCACGCCCACAGCCATTCCCACGCCCACGGCCATTCCTCCCATGCCCATTCCGAGGCCGAGGCGCATGCCCATGGCGAGGGCTGCGGCTGCGGGCATGCCCATCCGCATGGCTGACCGCCCGGACCCCGAGGCGGAGCGGAATGGCTCCGCTCCGCTGCTGCCGCTGTTCACCTGGCTCTCCCCGGCCTTTCCGGTGGGGGGCTATGCCTATTCCCATGCGCTGGAATGGGCGGTGGAGGCGGGGGACGTCACCGACGAGGCAAGCCTGCTGGCCTGGCTGGAAGACCTGCTGCTGCTGGGCTTCGCCCGTGGCGATGCCATTCTGCTGTCGCTGGCGCACGACGCCTGCGCGCAGGAGGATGGCGCCGCGCTGGGGGAGGTGAATGCCCTCGCGGTCGCGCTCGCGCCCTCTGCCGAGCTGCGGCTGGAAACCTGCCAGCAGGGCCGCAGCTTCCTTGATGCGGTGCTCGCCTCCTGGCCCCATCCGCGCCTGAGCCTTCTTGCGGCGGGATTTCAGGGCGAGGTGTCCTATCCGGTGGCGGTGGGCGTGTGCGCCGCCGCCCATGGCATCGGCCGGCGGCAGGTCATTCCCGCCTTCCTGCTGGCGGTGATGCAGGCGCTGGTTTCCGCCGGCCTGCGCCTTGCCCCCATCGGCCAGACGGCGGGCCTGCGCATCCTGGCCTCTCTCACCCCGAAGATCGCCGCCCTCGCGGCGGAGATTCCCGATCTCGGCGTCGCGGATCTCGGCACCGCAACCTTCCGGGCCGATCTCGGCTCCTTCCGTCACGAAACCCAATATACGAGGTTGTTCCGCTCATGAGCCCTTCAGGAAACGGACCGTTGCGCGTGGGCATCGGCGGGCCGGTGGGGTCCGGCAAGACGGCGCTCATGGAGGCGCTCTGCAAGACCTTCCGCACCCGCTATGACATCTGCGCCATCACCAACGACATCTACACCAAGGAAGATGCCCGCCTGCTCACCGTGGCCGGTGCGCTGGAGCCCGAGCGCATCCTCGGGGTGGAGACCGGCGGCTGCCCGCACACCGCCATCCGGGAGGACGCCTCCATCAACCTGCGCGCGGTCGCGGACATGCAGCGCAAGTTCCCGAACCTCGACCTCGTCCTGATCGAGTCCGGCGGCGACAACCTCGCCGCGACCTTCTCGCCGGAACTGGCGGATATCACCATCTATGTGATCGACGTGGCGGGCGGCGAGAAGATCCCGCGCAAGGGCGGCCCCGGCATCACCCGCTCCGACCTTCTGGTGGTCAACAAGACCGATCTCGCCCCCATGGTGGGCGCGGACCTCTCCATCATGGAAGCGGACACGCAGCGGATGCGCGGCACGCGGCCCTATGTGTTCTCTTCTATCCGCAACGGTGTCGGGGTAGACGTGGTCGCCCGCTTCATCGAGCAGGCCGGGGGGCTGGCGCCCGCCTCCTGAGCGTGACGCTTGAGGCGCAAGAATAACAGTCGGGGAGGCGGGGGTGGCGGGGCAGACATATGGATCGGCCGTGGAGCAGCGCGCCTTCCGCAAGGCGGTGACGCGGCTCATCCCGCTGATGATGGTGCTCTATCTGGTCAGCTTCCTCGACCGGGTGAATATCGGCTTTGCCGCGCTCACCATGAATGCGGACCTCGGCTTCACCCCCGAAATCTACGGCTGGGGCGCCGGCATCTTCTTCCTCGGTTATGTGCTTCTGGAAGTGCCGAGCAACCTTGCGCTGGAGAAGGTGGGCGCGCGCATCTGGATCTGCCGCATCATGGTGACCTGGGGGCTGATTTCGGCCGCCACCGCCTTCGTCACCGAGCCCGGCCACTTCTATATCCTGCGCTTCCTGCTGGGGGCGGCGGAGGCCGGCTTCCTGCCGGGGATGATCCTTTATCTCGGCTACTGGTTTCCGCTCTCGGTGCGCGCCCGCTATATCGCGCTGTTCATGGCCGCCGTGCCGCTGGCGAGCGCGGTGGGGTCGCCGGTCTCGGCCCTGATCCTCGACATGACCCACAGCGCTTTCGGCCTCGCCGGATGGCAGTGGCTGTTCATCATGGAGGGGCTGCCGGCCTGCATTCTCGGGCTGGTGGTGCTGGCGCTGCTGCCGGACGGTCCGCAATCCGCAAGCTGGCTGACGCGCGAGGAGAAGGCGGCCATTGCCGATCGCCTCGCGGCCGATCAGGTGGATCAGGCCTCTGCGCGCCATTCCCTGTGGCCGGCGCTCACCGACGTGCGCGTCCTCGTGCTCGGGCTCGTCTATTTCGGCATCGTGGTGGGCCTCTACGGCATCGGCCTGTGGCTGCCGCAGATCATGCAGTCCATGGGATATGCCACGCGGGAGATCGGCCTGATCCTGATCGTGCCCTATGCGCTCAGCGCCGTGGCCATGCTCGCCTTCGGCCGCCACAGCGACCGGAAGGGCGAGCGCATCCTGCATGTGGCGGCGGGCGCGTTCCTTGGCGCCCTGGGTGTGGCGGC
>NCCY01000376.1 GCA_002279855.1 Rhizobiales bacterium 12-68-15 | reverse complement strand
CTGCCGGCGTTGTGGGATGCGCCGGAACTCTGGTTCGCCAATGACAGCATGTACCATTCTCCCCGCCTGTTGCCGGAGATGGTGGCGCGGGTGCGCGCAAGCGCGGCCGACCTCGTGGCGCTGACCGCGAGCGAGGAAGTCGCGCCCCATGTGCAGAGCTATTTCTTTGCCCTGAAGGCACCGCCAGAGCGTCGCCAGGCCGCGCGCGGCTTCTGGGACGGGGTGCGTGCGCTGGACGACAAGCTGGCAGTCATCCGGCAGTATGAAATTCCGCATCGAGCCCGCATGGAAGCGGGTGGGCTCACGGTTGAGGCGCTCTATGCCACGCCTGCGGGGCCGGGAAACCACCTTCAGGGGTCATGGCGCAGCCTGCTTGAACAGGGCTTTCCGTTCGTGAAGGTGGAATTGCTGCGCGATAATCCCTTCCAGCTCGACCTGTCCGGCTGGCGCGGTGCACTGGCGACCCACGGCTTTGTGGTGGACGAGATCGCCTTCCATCTCGGCGCACGCCCGGACGGGACGGCGGCCCTGATGGAGATGGGTTGAGAGGACAGGTTCCCGTCAGCCCGCCGGCATGCCGGGCGGTGTTCCCTTGCAGGGCAGGGAGCGCTCCACCGGCGCATAGATCACGATGTCGGGCTTGAATGCCTCCACCGCCGCCCAGTCGAACTTGCAGGCATTGTTGTGCATCCAGGCGAGCCGGCCGGCGCGCGCCTCCAGCAAGCGGGTCCAGTAGTGCTGGGTGAAGGAATCCCCGATCACCATGATGCTCGGTCCGACATGTCCGGTTGAGAAGGCATAGGGCTGGAACGGATCGCTCGCCGGGCGCACGGGCATGACGCCGGTGATGGGCGTCAACGTCGCCTTGGGCGGAGGGTTCAGGATGGCATAGTCCCTGTCGCCGCCGGGGCTTGCCTCCCCCAGATAGCGGGCCAGATCCCCGGTGGGATACGGCCTCAGCGCTCCGATGGCTTCGCCGGGCGGCACTGCGAGGTCGGGCCGGCCCGCCGCCGCCATCGCCGCGTTGAAGGCCAGCAGCGCGCCGCGCTGGTTCCAGTGGCTGTCCGTGCGCAGATAGACGGGTCCGTCCTTCAGGCCGGCGCGCAGGATGGGCCGCAGGTCCACGGTCGTCACACCGCGCCGCTTGAGGTCCCCATCCACGAGATCGAGTTCGGTGGGCTGGCGCATCTGCGCCTCGGCCCAGTCCGGCAGGTCTTCGTGCAGGATGGTCGTGTTGTTCGGCGGCGAGGCAAACACCAGCTTTGCGCCGCGCGCCTTAAGGGCGGCGTCAAGCTTCTGGATGACCGTGCCGAGCTGGTCGAGGCCGGGCTGGCGGATGACGAGGCCGAGCGACTGCTCCAGCGCCTTGTCGCCCGTGTAGAAGAGCTGGCCATTATCGCCGATCACCAGCGGACGGGCGCGCGTGGAATGGAAGGCGCGGGCATAGGCGGCATTGGCCGCCATGATGGCGCCCCGGAAGCCGAAATGGGCATTGATATAGGGGTCGACCCGCTCGCCCGCCCGTTCCCACCAGCGCTCGGCGGGCGCCACCGCAGGGCGCACCGGGCCGGGGATGTCGGGCAGCACATGTCCCAGCATGGGCAGCAGCAGGATGGCGGTGAAGATCAGGCACCACCAGCGGCGATAGGCGAGCAGGAGTGGCATGGGTCAGAACCTGAAATACAGGAACGGGCT
>NCCY01000108.1:18939-20789 GCA_002279855.1 Rhizobiales bacterium 12-68-15 | reverse complement strand
GGGATCGCAGCGGCGGGCGGCACGGCCATGCCCCTCACCCTCGACGTCACCAGCCCCGAATCCGCCCGCGCGGCGGTGGCGGCGGTGGTGGCGGAATGGGGGCGGCTCGACATTCTCGTCAACAATGCCGGGGTCACCACCACCACGCCGCTCTCCGAGCAGGACGAGGGGATGTGGGACCGCATCATGGACACCAACCTGAAGGGCGCCTTCCTCATGGGGCAGGCGGCGTCCCGTGCCATGGCGGCGGACGGCAAGGGCGGGGCCATCGTCAATGTGGCCTCCATCCTCGGCCACCGGGTGGCGGGGCAGGTGGCGGCCTATTGCGCGTCCAAGGCGGGTCTGGTGCAATTGACCCGCTCCATGGCGCTGGAATGGGCGCGCCACAAGGTGCGCGCCAATGCCCTGTGCCCCGGTTATGTGGAGACCGACCTCAACCGCGACTTCTTCGCCAGCGAGGCGGGCGCCGCCCTCGTCCGCCGCATTCCCTATCGCCGGCTGGGCCAGATGAACGACCTCGACGGGCCGCTGCTGTTCCTGTGCTCCGACGCCTCCGCCTATGTCACCGGCACCTCGGTGGTGGTGGATGGCGGTCACCTTGTCTCTTCGCTCTGAGGCCATCATGGACTTCACCATCTCCCCCGCGCTGGAAGACCTGCGCGCCCGCATCGCCGGTTTCGTGGACAGCGAGATCATCCCGCTGGAGGCCGATCCCGCCTCCTATGACGCCCACGAGAATATCGAGGCGGGCCTGCTGAACCGCATGCGCGAGAAGGCGCGGGCGGCGGGGCTGTGGTGCCTCCAGCTTCAGCCGGAGACCGGCGGCCTCGGCGTCGGCCGCATGGGCATGGCGGTCTGCTACGAGGAGATGAACCGCTCCATCTTCGGGCCCGTGGTGTTCAATTCCGCCGCCCCGGACGACGGCAACATGATGCTGCTGGAAAAGGTGGCGACGGCGGACCAGAAGGCCCGCTGGCTCGCCCCCATCGTGCGCGGCGACGTGCGCTCCGCCTTCGCCATGACCGAGCCGCATCCCGGCAGCGGTTCCGACCCGTCCATGATGCTGACACGGGCGGAGAAGCAGGCCGACGGCTCCTATCGCATCTACGGCCGCAAATGGTTCATCACCGGGGCGGAGGAAGCCGCGCACTTCATCCTGATGGCGCGCACTTCGGATGATCCCCGCAAGGGGCTCACCGCCTTCCTGTTCCACCGCGACCAGCCGGGCTGGCGCATCGTGCGGCGCATCCCGATCATGGGGCCGGAGGAGCATGGCGGCCATTGCGAGCTGGAGTTCGACGGCCTCACCGTCGCGCCCGAGGACGTGCTGATGCAGGAGGGCGACGGCCTGAAGGCGACGCAGATCCGCCTCGGCCCCGCCCGCCTCACCCATTGCATGCGATGGCTGGGCCTCGCCAAGCGCTCCATGGAGATCGCCCGCGACTATGCCGACGTGCGCGAGGGGTTCGGCGTCCGGCTGGCGGACCGCGAAAGCGTGCAGCTGAAGTTCGGCCAGACCGCCATGAACATCGAGATCGGCCGGCTGCTGGTGATGAAGGCGGCGTTCGCGCTGGATGGCGGCAGCCGCGCCCGCAAGGAAATCTCCATGGCCAAGGTGCAGGCGGCGAACACCCTGCACCAGGCGGTGGACATGGCGATCCAGATCAACGGCGCCCGGGGCTATTCCAAGGACACCGTGCTGGAATGGATCTACCGCTATGCGCGGCAGGCCCGCCTCGTGGACGGGGCCGACGAGGTGCACCAGATGGTGCTCTACCGCTTCCTCGCCGAAGAGGGGACCGGCTTCTGGCGCTGGCCGGTGGCCTCGTGAGCGGGCCGGCCTTCGATGC